>NZ_JBSFPX010000176.1:0-16027 GCF_053588415.1 Mycobacterium sp. NPDC003449 | reverse complement strand
AACTGCTTGCCGATCTCCACGATCTCGATCAGCTTGGTCGGGTCGGAGTCGAGATCGACCATGTTGCCTGCCTCTTTGGCCGCCGAGGTGCCGGTGTTCATCGCCACGCCGACATCGGCCTGCGCCAGTGCGGGCGCGTCGTTGGTGCCGTCACCGGTCATCGCGACCAGCCGCCCACCCGCCTGCTCGCTCTTGATCAGGGCGAGCTTGTCCTCGGGGGTGGCCTCGGCGAGGAAGTCGTCGACCCCCGCCTCGTCGGCGATGGCCTTGGCGGTCAACGGGTTGTCCCCGGTGATCATCACCGTCCGGATGCCCATCCGGCGCATCTCGTCGAACCGCTCGACCATACCCTTTTTGACGACGTCCTTGAGCGCGATGACGCCGAGCACCTCAGCGCTGCCCCCCTCGGAGACCCGGCCCACCACCAGCGGTGTGCCGCCGGCGCCCGAGATGCCGTCGACGACGGTGCCGAGCTCGGCCGGTACGGTGCCGCCCTCGGCGCGCACCCAGTCCGCCACCGAGGTCGCCGCCCCCTTGCGCAGCCGCTGGTTGTCCAGGTCGACCCCGGACATCCTTGTGGTGGCGCTGAATTCGATCCAGTGTGCGGCCGCCAGCTCACCGGAGGTGCGGGCCAGTGACATTCCCCCGTCGCTCCGCTCGCCCAGACGCCGGTACTCGTGTTTGGCGAACACCACGATGGAACGGCCCTCGGGGGTTTCGTCGGCCAGGCTGGAGAGCTGGGCGGCTTCGGCCAACTGCTCGGCCGTGACCCCGGTGAGCGGGACGAAGGCCGCGGCCTGCCGGTTGCCGAGGGTGATGGTTCCGGTCTTGTCCAGCAGCAGCGTGTTGACGTCCCCGGCCGCCTCAACCGCCCGGCCCGACATGGCCAGCACATTGCGCTGCACCAGCCGGTCCATCCCGGCGATGCCGATCGCCGACAGCAGCGCGCCGATCGTCGTCGGGATCAGGCACACCAGCAGCGCCACCATCACGATGCCGCTCACCCCGTTACCGGTGAGCGCCAACGAATCCGGGACGCCCGGATTGCCGGCCTTGGCGTAGATCGCCAGCGGCTGCAGGGTCGCGACGGCGAAGACGAAGATCACGGTGAGCGCGGCCAGCAGGATGTTCAGCGCGATCTCGTTGGGCGTCTTCTGCCGGTTGGCGCCCTCGACGAGGGCGATCATCCGGTCGATGAAGCTCTCACCGGGCTTCTGGGTGATCTTCACGACGATGCGGTCCGAGAGCACCGTGGTGCCGCCGGTGACCGCGGACCGGTCACCCCCGGATTCCCGGATGACCGGGGCGGATTCGCCGGTGATGGCCGACTCGTCCACCGTGGCGATACCGTCCACCACATCACCGTCGCCGGGGATGGTCTGGCCGGCTTCGACGACGACGATGTCACCCATCGCGAGTTGTGGTGCGGGCACGGACTCCTCGGCGCCGGAATCGGTGAGCCGCCGCGCCATGGTGTCGGCCTTGGTCTTGCGCAGCGTCTCGGCCTGCGCCTTGCCGCGGCCCTCGGCGACGGCCTCGGCCAGGTTGGCGAACACCACGGTCAGCCACAGCCAGACCACGATCAGCCAGCCGAACCAGGTCGGGTCGAGCACCGCCAGGATGGTGGACCAGGCCGCGCCGATCTCCACGATGAACATCACCGGGTTGCGCCACAGTGTGCGCGGATCCAGTTTGCGCAGCGCATCGGGCAGTGAGCGCCACAGCATCGACGGGTCGAGCAGGCCACCGCGAACGGTGGTGGCGGGCTTGGGTTTTGTCGGGTTCGCTGCCCGGGCAGCGGTGTGTACAGACATCAGTGAATTCCTTCGGCGAGGGGCCCGAGTGCCAGCATGGGCAGGAAGGTGAGGGCCACCAGGATGAGGGTGACGCCCACGACCATCCCGACGAACTGGGGACGGTGGGTGGGCAGGGTGCCGATCGAGGCGGGGGTGGCGCCCTGCCGGGCCAGGGACCCGGCCAGGGCCAGCACCAGGATGATGGGCAGGAAGCGGCCGAACACCATCGCCAGGCCGAGGGCGGTGTTGTACCACTCGGTGTTGACGCTGATGCCGGCGAACGCCGAGCCGTTGTTGTTGGCGGCCGAGGTGAAGGCGTAGAGCACCTCGGACAGGCCGTGCGGCCCGGTGTTGAGCATGCCGGCCCGCTGACCGGGCATCGCCATCGCCACCGCGGTTCCGGTCAGCACGATCAGCGGGGTGACCAGGAAGTAGCTTGCGGCGAGCTTGATTTCGCGTGGGGTGATCTTCTTGCCGAGATATTCCGGGGTGCGGCCCACCATCAGGCCGGCGACGAACACCGTGATGATGGCCAGGATCAGCATGCCGTACATGCCCGAGCCGACGCCGCCGGGCGCCACCTCGCCGAGCTGCATGTTGAACATCGTCATCAGCCCGCCGAGGCTGGTGTAGGAGTCGTGGAACGAGTCGACCGCGCCGGTGGAGGTCAACGTCGTCGACCCGGCGAACACCGCGGAATCGGCAACGCCGAAGCGTTGTTCGACGCCCTCCATGGCGGCGCCGACCGCGGTCGGCACGGTGCCGTGGTGCTGCAACTGGAACAGCATGGTGAGCCCGATGCTGGCCAGGGCGATCACGCCCATGACGGCGGCGATCGCGGCACCGTGCTTGCGGCTGCCCACCATGCGTCCGAACGTGCGCGGCATGGCGAACGGGATCAGCAGGATCAGGAAGATCTCCAGCCAGTTGGTCCACGCGGTGGGGTTCTCGAACGGGTGCGCGGAGTTGACGTTGAAGAAGCCGCCGCCGTTGGTGCCGAGTTCCTTGATCACCTCCTGGCTGGCCACCGGGCCGCCGGGGATGGTCTGCGTGACGCCGCCGAGGGTGGTGACCACCTGGTCGTGCAGCGCGAAATTCTGGATGGCGCCGCCCGCGACGAGCAGGACCGCGCCGACGATCGAAATCGGTAGCAGGATGCGGATGGCGCCGCGCACCAGATCCACCCAGAAGTTGCCGAGTTCACCGGTGTGCCTGCGGGCGAACCCGCGGACCAGGGCGACGGCCACGGCCATGCCGACCGCGGCGGAGACGAAGTTCTGCACCGCCAGCCCGGCCATCTGCACCAGATGCCCCTGGGTGGTTTCGCCCGCGTAGGCCTGCCAGTTGGTGTTGGTGACGAAGCTGATGGCGGTGTTCCAGGCCAGCGCCGGGGTCATCGGGGTGGCGGGATCGTTCAGGTGCAACGGCAGCCGGCCCTGGACCAGCTGGAAGATGAACAGGAACAGGATGCTGACCGCCGAGAAGGCCAGCACGCTGCGGGCGTAGGCGCCCCAGGTCTGCTCGGCCCTGGGGTCGGCGCCGATCGCCCGGTAGACGAGTCGTTCCGCCCTGGTGTCTTTCCCGGACGTGTACACCCGGTACATGTAGTCGCCCAGTGGCACATGCACCAGTGCGATGGCCACGACGAGCGACGCGAGGAACACGATCCCCGCGGTGGTGGTAGTCACTAGAACCTTTCGGGGAACAGCAGTGCGGCGAAGACGAATACGGCGATGAGGATCGCCAGGACCAGGCCGATCAGGTTCTGCGTCACAGCCGCTCGACCAGCCTCTGGACCAGGCCGAGCATGGCGAAAATCGCCACCGTCAGCACCGTGAAGACAACTACGGACATCGCGTCTCCGAACCTTTACAGGCCACCGGATCTCGGCGGCCTGAGTCAGGATCACCCCAGCTCAGAGTGGTGAAACGAGTCTTGACGCTTTCTTTACGGTCAGGGTGCGGTTGTTAACGGTCCTCGAGCACACGGGGTTCGGGCGCGGCACTGTCAGCGCGGCGTCAAGGTTCCCACAGCGGCCGTCAAGAGACCGCTAGGACACTGGCCGTCATGGCCCTACCCGTGCAGCGTCGAGGTGTGACACTCTCGGCGGCCCTGTTGTCCAAACTGACCCTGCCCGCGCGGCGTCCGCCCGGCCCGGAGCCGTTGCGGCGCTGCGGCACCCGACGTCGGACGGCCGGTGTGGTGGATGTGGTGCTGCCCGCGACGGTGTTGTCCGACGCCACGGTCGCCAAGTGGGTGCGGGACCGCGCCGTCGCCGTCGAGGTCAGGAATGGCCGTGAACTCCCGGTGGCGCTCGATGCCGGCATCCACCCGGCCCGGATGACGGTGCACGGGGACGGGCTGTCCGCCGACGAGTTGGTGTTCTGTGCGGGCAGCCTCAGGGTGGGTCGCCTCGTGGTGTGCGAGGCCGGCCAGGTCGACGTGCTCGGCGGTGTCGGTCGTCGTGGGCAACGGGTGCTGGTGGGGGCGAGGCGCCGCGGTCTGGCCGACGCGGTAATCGGCCACAAGGGCCTCGATCTGGTGGGTCTCTACGGTGAGATCGGCCCGGACGCCCACCATTTCGTCAGCCATCCGGCGGCGATCGGCGACCTGGTCGCCGATATGACGAGCATTCGCCGCGACCACGGGGTGGTGTTGACCCGAATCGCGCTCGGCGGCCCCGGACTGGCGTTCGGGGCGGGGCCGGGGGAGTTGTCGGGCGTGGCGAACGCGATCGACGAAACCCTCGACGATGCCTGCGCCACGCTGCGTTTTCCGCGGCCCGTGGTGGTGGTGTCGGCCCGGCCGGCCAATATGGCCTGTACACCGGCGCCGTCACGGTCAAAACTTGATCCGTGGAGGGGCGCCGATCTCCGAAGCTGACCCCGGCCCCGCGGGCCCCGCGGGCCGTCGTCGTCGGTGCCGGGGTGGGCGGCATCTCCATCGCGCGCGGCCTGCTGCGCCACGGCTATGACGTCACGGTCTACGAACAGCGCCCGGACGTGCAGGCCGGCGGTGGTGCGGTAACCATCTGGTCCAACGGCGCGACGGTGCTCGGGCAGCTGGGTGTCGACATGGACGGGGCCGGGCAGGTGCTGTCGGCCGTGCGGGTCGTGACCTCGTCGGGTCGTTCGCTGGCCACCATCGATGTGGCCGCGATCGCCAGGCGGCTGGGCGAACCGGTCCGGATGGTCCCGCGCCGCGTGCTGCTGGAGCGGCTGCTGGACGGCTTTCCCACCGACCGCATCCGGTGCGGTGCCCGCGTCGTCGGGGTGGCCAGCACCGCGGGCCGGGTACGGGTGGAGTTCGACGACGGTGCCACCGCCGACGGGGAGGTGCTGATCGGCGCGGACGGACTGCATTCGACGGTGCGCGACGCGGTCTGCCCGCGCCGGGCGGAGCCGACGGGATGGTGCAGTTGGCAGGGGCTGCTCACCCATCCCGACGGCGTCGGCAATCGGGTGGCGCAGGTGGTGATCGGCGAACACGGAAATCTCGGCCTGTGGCCCGCCGGGGGCGCCGAACTGCAGTGGTGGTTCGACCTGCCCTGGTCGGCCGACTTCGTCCGGCCGGACCGCCCGATCGACACCATCCGGTCCGCGTTCACCGGATGGTCGGATTCGGTCGACCGGGTTCTGGCGGCGCTGACCGACGACGATCTGGCCCATTCGCCGTACCCGCATTTCCGGCATCCGATCCCGCCGTCGGGGCACGGTGCGCTGACCTTGTTGGGCGATGCCGCGCACACCATGCCGCCCACCCTGGCGCAGGGGACCAATCAGGCGCTGCTGGACACCATGGTGCTGTCGAAGGCGCTTTCGGACGTCCGCGACGGCACCGACGGTGCGGTCGGCCGCGCACTGCGCCGCTATGAGAAGACCCGGCGCCGCCGGGTCGCCGCCGTCTCGCGGGTGGCCTCGCTGCAGGTGTCGCACGGTGAGTCGGTGCTGCGGCCGGCCGAACTCATCCCGGACCGGGTCACCACCTGGACGCTGACCCGGTTCCTCGGCCTGAGCAGTCACCGCAGGATGGCGGCGAGGATCAGCCGGGAGCTGGTGCCCGAGACCGCCGCGGCGTCGCGTCGACGGCCATGAACCCGCCGGATCCGGTGCGGGTACGCGGTGCGGTCGACGCGCCGTCGCGCTGGCTCTGGTTGGTCAAGTGGTGCGTGCTGGCCGTCCCGCACTACCCGGTTCTCATCGTCTTGTACCTGGTCTATCCGGTGCTGACTGTCGTTGCGGGAGTGGCGATCTTGTGCACCGGCCGGTATCCGCGACCGATCTTCGAGTTCAACGTCGGGGTGCTGCGCTGGTCCTGGCGGGTGATGAACTACCGGTTCCCGATGAACAGCACCGACCGGTACCCGCCGTTCACCCTGGCGTCGCGGCCGGATTATCCGGGCGACCTGCAGGTCGACTACCCCGAACGGTTGACCAATTGGGCGGTGCTGGTGAAGTGGTGGCTGCTGGCGCTGCCGCAGATCGTGCTCTGCTGGGCCATGGAACCGGTGCTGCAGGTGCTGTGCGTGCTCTCCGCGGTGCGGCTGCTGGCCCGGGGAACGATCTCGCCGGGGATGTCGGACCTGCTGCTGGGGATCGTGCGGTGGCGCTACCGGGTGGCCGTCTACGTCTCGCTGATGCGCGACGAATATCCGCCGTTTCGACTGGATCTGGGGAACCTGGATTGAACCAAGCGGCCCCCGCCGACGTGGCCAACGGTATGGGGTGCCTGCGTGCACCCGGAAAGGGTGGGTTCCGATGAGAACATCAGCCAGATTGGGTGCGGTCTGTCTCGGGGCTCCGGCCGCCGCGCTCTGTTTCGGGGCGGGAACCGCTTGGGCCGCACCGGCGGCGAGCACGGATTCGTCGGCCACCACGGCCGCGACCCGCCAGGTCAACACCGGTGGGTTGGCGGTGTCGGCCAACGGCCGCGATGTGCTGAAGGTCGGCGGCAGCCAGGCCTCGACGACCGGTCGCAGCGTCGCCGTGGCCTTCGATCTACCGGGTCAGAACGCCAGCACCGCAACCGCCAACGGGGACCGGAACTTCGTCCTGGCGATCAACGGCAGCACCGCGCGGGCCGACGGGAACGGCAACTTCGTCTTCGCCGGCGACGACAGCACGTCGGTCGCGAAGGGAAACGACAACGATGTGCGGGCCGCGTTCGGCAGCACCAACCACGTCACCGGAAACGGCAACACCTCCTACGCGATCCCGAACAGCGATGCCGAGGTCACCGGCGACAACAACCTGGCGGTATCGCTGTGCGGAGGTAACGTCAGCATCTCCGGTCAGGGTCAACGGGTCACCAGCGCGCCATGTATCGGTCGATGAGGTAGATGAAGCACCGTAATCCGTTGTTCCCGTATGTGTATCGGCTCGGAATGCCGGTATTCGACCGGCTGTTCTACCGCCGGTACCGCCGCGCGGCGATGAGCCATGCGACCGGCAGGCTGCTGGTGGTCGGCGTCGGCCCGGGAACCGACCTGTTGTTCCTGCCGCCCGCGGTGACCTCGGTCGCGGCGGTGGAACCGGACCCGGCGATGCGGCGGATGGCGGTGGCCCTGGCCCGTCGCCACGGCGTCGCGGTCCAGGTGGTCGACGGGGTCGGCGAGTCGATTCCCTTCCCGGATCACAGTTTCGACTCGGTACACGTCGGTCTGGTGCTGTGCTCGGTCGAGGATGTGGCGGCCACGCTGGCCGAGATCCGGCGGGTGCTGGTCCCCGGGGGCAGGCTCGTCGTACTCGAGCACGTCCGCGGGGACGGACTGATGGGCCGGTTCCAGGACCTGATCGCCACCCCGTGGTCGTGGTTGGCGTCCGGGTGCGAGCCGAACCGCCGCACCGTCGAGGCCATCGCCGCGGCCGGATTCGACACCGCCGGATTGTGCGGCATCAGGCGGACCCTGGTGCCGCCGCCGTGCACACCCCATTTGCAGGGGGTCGCGACTACTCGACGCTGACGGCCTCGATGATGTTGAGCCGGGCCGCGCGCCGGGCGGGTGGAATCGAGCCGAGCAGGCTGACCACCAACGCGCCCACGGTGAAGACCAGCGCCATCGGGCTCGGCCGGAAGGTGACGCCGAAGTTCATGACGTCACCGCTGACCAGGCTGAACAGCCACTGGTCCACCAGGCCGACCGACAGCCCCAGCACCCCGCCCACGATGCCGATGGCCGCCGCCTCGGCCAGGACCATGCCCAGGGTGTAGCGCCTGCTGGATCCCATCGCCCGCAGCACACCGATCTCGCGGCGCCGTTCCAGCACCGACAGCGTGAGGGTGTTCAGCAGCGCGACGGCGGCCACGAACACCACGATGATCCAGACGGCGTTGGCGATCAGCATGCTCTGACGCAGCGGCGCCTCGAGACCGGCCAGTGCGGTGCGGCCGTCGTAGGTGTGGTTCGGTGCGGGCACCACATGCCGAATGTTGGCCAGCAGCCGGGTGGGGTCGGTTCCATCGGCCGCGGTGATCTGCAGTGTGGTCGCGCCCGGGCGGTCGAACCAGTCCCGCATCTGGTCCAGGCCCATCCCGACGGTGCCGATCACGGTGGAGAAATAGGGGACCAGGGCCAGCACGGTGGTCCGCTGCGGGCCGTGCGGCGTTTGCAGCTGCAGCTCGTCACCGGTGCCGACCCCCAGCGTCTTGCCCAGATTCTGCGAGAGCACCACGCCCCGGCCGGCGAGCACGTCGCCGCGGACCCGGTCATCGAGGGCACGGAACAGGGCGTCGTGGCTGCCTGCGGCGAATCCGTCCAGCATCACCCGGGTGCCGCCGACGACGGCGAACCCGTAGGCGCCCTCGACGACGGTCGCGGCCCCTGGCACTTCGGTGACCTTCTCGGTAAGGCCTTGGGGCAGAAGGCCGGTGGGATACTGGTCGGGGGAGTTGGCGCTGACCCAGACGTCGACGTCGGCGACCGGGGCGAAGATGTCGCGGGCCGAGCGGATCATGTCGTTGTTGGTCCCGGTGATCACCACGGTCGTGACGACGGCGATGAGCACGGTCATCACCGTGGCCCACACCCGCCGCGGGGCCCGTTCGATGGTCGCCGCCGCCAACGCCCCGGCCGATCCGAACACGCGGGCCACCGAGGCGGCGGCCGTGACGATGGGGCCGGCGAGCGCGAAACCGAGCGCGATCTGGGCGGTGAACAGGGCCGCGATCGCCAGGAAGGCCAGCGAACCCGGCCGGTGGAACACCAGCAGGATCGACACCGCCAGCACCGCCACGGCCGCGGCCCCGCTGGTGATGCGCAGCCAGCGCGGGACGTTGTCCGCCGCCGACGCCCCGACCGGGGCCAGCGCCTCGATCGGCGACACCTTGTACACCTGCCGGGCGGCCATCGCCGACGCCGCCACACTGGTGAGCGCCGTCGCGGCGATGGCGGCCGGGATCGCGTAGCCGGGCAACCAGTATTCGACGCGGGCCTCCAGGCCCTGGGTTACGGTCGGAGGCAGCCGGCCGATCGCGATGCGGCCCAACGCGATTCCCAGGACCGACCCGATGGCGCCGCCGACCAGCCCGAGGACCGCGGCCTCGGCGAGCATGTCGCGAACGATGACGGCGCGCCGGCCGCCGATGGCCCGCAGCATCGAGATGACCGGGCGACGCTGCGCGATCGCCATGGTCATCGTGGTGTAGATCAGGAACGCCCCGACCACCAGCGCGACCACGGCGCCCATCAGCGCCATGTAGTTCATCAGCTTGACCCCGTCGCCGGCGCGGGCCGCCCGCAGGCTCGGATCCGCGACGATCGCGCGGCCGTTCACGGCGGCGGTGACCTGTGCTCTCACCGTTGCCAGGTCGGCGCCCGGTGTGGTGGTGATCAGGATCGAGTCGAGCTGGCCGCGTCTCCCGGTCACGTTCTGCGCCAACGGGAGTGGTGCGAGCACGTAGTGTCCGCCGTTGAGGTCGGCGAGTTGCTTTCCGTCAAGGACCTCGGCGACGGTGACCGAACCCGACCCGAGCTGGAACGTCTCGCCTTTCGCATGACCGACGGCGGGCCCGACCCGAACGCCCTCGGCGGCGGTGGGGGTCTGGACCTGGACTCCGACCGCGTCTTTCAGGGCGCCTTCCAGGGCGCGGCTGCGGTCGTCGGCGCCGAACAGCAGCACCGGATCCGCCGCGGTGGGCGCCGACATCCGGATCATCGGCGCCGCGGTCGCCACACCGGGAACCCTGGCGACGTCGGCCAGCACCGCCTCCGGGAAGCCCGCGTCGGTGATGCCGGACACCTCGAGTGCGGCGATGCCGGCGACGCCGTCCGCGAGTCGGTTGACCGATCCGGTGATCGACCCGAAGATGCCGAGGATCGCGACGAGATACATTGCGGAGACCGCCATTACGGCGACCGAGGCGATCGTGCGCCGCCGGTGCACCGTGAGTTCGCGCAGGCTGAACACCCGGAGCCGGCTTGCCGCGGCGCCTATCGCGACGTGGGGTCTCACCCCGGCACCACCGACATCTCGTCGGAGCCGAGCCGGCCGTCCTGCAAAGTGATGATCCGGTCGGTCGCCGCCGCGGCGTCGGAGTTGTGGGTCACCATCACCACCAGCCGGCCCCGGCCCTGCTCGTGGGCCACCTCGGCCAGCAGGGTCAGGATCGCCGAGCCGGTGGCCGAGTCGAGGTTGCCGGTCGGTTCGTCGGCCAGGATCAGCGGCGGGTCCATCATCATCGCCCGGGCCACCGCGACCCGTTGCATCTGGCCGCCGGACAGCTCGGCCGGGCGGTGCTCGGTGCGGTTGCCGAGGCCGACCCGGTCCAGCAGCTGCTCGGCCTGTGGTTTCACCTTGCCCAGCCGGACCCCGTCGAGCAGCTTGGGCACCGCCACGTTCTCCCAGGCCGAGAGGGTGGGCAGCAGGTTGAAGAACTGGAAGACGAACCCGACCCGGTGATGGCGGAACTCCGACTGTTGCTCATCGCCGAGGCGGCCGATCTCCTCGCCGTCGAACGTGATCGAGCCGGAATCGGGGGAGTCCAGCGCGCCGAGCAGGTGCAGCAGCGTGCTCTTGCCGGCGCCCGACGGCCCGACGATCGAGACGAATTGTCCGCCGGTCAGGCGCAGCGAGATCTCATCGAGCGCACGCACCAGCTGACCGCCGACCCGGTACTCACGCACCACATTGCGGAGTTCGATGGTCAGTTCGGGCACGATGACCTCCCGATACTCGGGATATGGGGCAGCCTACTCCGCTGTGCTGGCGTTCAACGTGGGCTTGTGTGCGAGAACCCGGCCGAAACTCGCACACAACCTCACACCCGTGGGGCCGCCGTGGGCTTGCCTGGATTGCCGCCGTTTTTCACCAGGGTCGTCATTCCTGCTCAGTCACGACCCTGGTGTAGAACCGGCGAAACCTGGACGGGGAATATGCGCATATCGGGCGCGGTTGCAGCGGCTCATGGCTGAAATCATGCGGCGGTGGGAGATGGACGGAATCGGCCGGGACGCGCTTCAGCTGCGTGAGGTGGCCGTTCCACAACCGCGGCCCGGCGAAGTCCTGATCAAGGTGGCGGCGGTCGCGCTGAACCATCGCGACAAGATGGTGATCGAAACCGGTCGTGGCCTGCCGTTGGAGTTTCCCTTCACACCAGGGTCCGATCTCGCGGGGACGGTCGTCGCAACTGGTGCCTCGGTAACGCGGTTCGCGGTGGACGATCCGGTGATCTCGGTGTTCACGCCGGACTGGGTCGACGGTGCGCGCGCAGGTGACGCGCGTACGCCCTCGTACTGGACGCTCGGCGGTTACTACCCCGGGGTGCTCGCCGAATACGTAGCGCTTCCGCAAGATTGGGTTGTCGGGGCGCCGAAGAGCCTATCGGCCGCGGAGGCCAGCACGCTGCCGGTCGCGGGGATCACGGCGTGGTTCGCGCTGGTCGAACGTGGACACGTGCGGGCCGGCGATGTCGTGCTGGTCGAGGGCACCGGTGGCGTCGCGCTGTTCGCCGTTCAGATCGCGAAGATGCACGGCGCCGAGGTCATCGTGTCGGGCAGTGCGAACAAACTCGACCGGGTCGCAGCGCTGGGCGCCGACCACGTCGTGGATCGGCGGCGCGACGATTGGGCGGAAACCATCCTTGCCATCACCGGCGACCGTGGTGCGGACCATGTGCTGGAGATCGTCGGCGGCGCTCACCTCGGCAAGGCCGCGCAGGTCGTCGCGGTCGGCGCCCACATCCATCTCATCGGGGCGCTCGACGGATTCGAGGTATCGACACCGGTCATGCCAATCCTGATGAAAGACATGACGATTCACGGTATCGGCACCGGGCACCGACGCGCACTGAGCGAGCTGGTCAGCGCGATCGACAGCACCGGGACGAAACCAGTCATCGGTGCGCACCATCCGTTCCACGATCTCCCGACGGCACTCGACCAACTCGACCGCGGCCCGTTCGGCAAGATCGTCGTCGAGGTGGGTTGATCGACCACGCGCATGACCGGGCGTTGGGCCTGAAGGATGGTTCGCCGACGCAGTGGGCTGGGCGGTGCGATGACGGCTAATCGACCTGAAATATGCTCTCGGGCGACGCCCCCATAGCCCAATTGGCAGAGGCAGCGGACTTAAAATCCGTGTGTTCCGGGTTCGAGTCCCGGTGGGGGCACCATATCGGTGCTGGTCAGGGGTTTGCGACCTCTGTTACGACTTCCGAAGTGTTCCCTTTGTGTTCCAACTCTGCGTAAACAAGCGTTCAATTCGGATCGGCTGCGTGTGGATCTGAAACCTGCTGCTACAGAGGCTGCCGTCGACCCGTTGTCCAAGGACTGTGAATACCGGCAGTCCGCTGCCTCCGCTGGGCGGGACGGGTGCACGTCGCGAGACTCAGTGCCCCTCTGCGTCCTGTGGTGCTGTCTCACTGACTTCGATTCTCTGGGCGGATTCAAGCGCATGCGCCGCTCGCGCAAGAATCGTGAAGAACCCTGCCATTTCAGGTGTGTTCAGCTCGACGGGCTCCGGTCGCGGCAGTGCGAGCTGGCTAATTACCTCTTGATTAAGCGCCACTGCCAAGTCGACATCCGACTTCTTCTTTCGCGCGTCTTGAAATTTGTTGAACAGCGCGATCAAGCGGTGACCGAAAATGAGCGCCGTACCCGAAACAGTCCCAAAGCCCACTGCGGACGCCAGGATGATGTCGAGCGGCGATTCGTAACGACAGCGGAGAACACGGAATGAGTCGGACGCTGCCACCCTCGCCTGGTCCATCTTGTCCAGCGCGTCGGGCCATGACCGGGCTTTCTCCCCCGTTGAGAGAAGAGCCGCCACGGTCACAAGTGCATCAACGTTGACCAGGTTGTTGGTGAGGCCAGCCAAGGTCCAGCGGACAGGTTGGTCGTAGAACAAGACTCGTACAAAGGCGGTATCTGCCTGCGTAACTGGTTCAGTCAAAGCGTGCCCCCGTCGTGGTGTTCCCGACGATTCAAGCAGACCAGGACGCGATCAGGTCGCTATTGCATGTCGACATCGCGGGGGATCATAGGTGGCGACATCACCATGTCGCCGTTTCCCTTCTTGACCTCACGCTCAAAAATTTCCCACCTGGTTGGCTTGAGCAGGTTCAGCGGCGGTTGTGACTGCTCGATGGTCTTGCCGCAGTTCTCGCACGAGTACAGGGCTTGTGGGTCAGGCCAGCCCTTGACCATGTGTTCGTAACGCCAATAGTGCATACACTTTATGCGCTTGAACCAGGTCTGGCTATTGAAAGGGTATCCGTAGAATTCCGTTTGGTTCATTTAGCTCAATTATCCCCATATTCTCTTGGTTTGAATATTGTAGAAATAACAACGCCTCACCTGGTCGCATGCAGCGTTCTGATGTCCGACCAGTTGGCTACGCTCGATGAATGATCCACGAACACCATCAGTGGCTAGCAGATGTCAACGACGACATCGTGAGGGCGTATGAGCGTGAACAGCAGGAGATTGCGGGAAAGCCCGACCGGATTCAGGAACTAGGGCACCGTGTTGAGGCGCGTTGGGCCGAGATGCTGAGCGAGTGGCTTCCACCTGAGTACGAAGTCGGTACGCGCAAGTACATACTGCTGGAAAATGATGATCTGAAGATGACGAAGGAAACCGACCTCGTTGTCTTCCATCCTCACTATCCGAAAAAGTTGCGGATGAAGAAGCCAGTGCTGGCATCAGGGGTGGCAGCCGCTTTCAGCGTTAGGCGAACGATTGGGCGGGATGACATCAAAGCGGCATACGACGAGGGCATGACTCTTCGCCGTGGGATGAAGGTTCGCGAAGGCACCGAACAGGCGTACCTGGTGCCGCCTGTCTTTTTCGGGCTTCTGGGTGAGTCGCACGACTGGAAGGCTCCCGCGAGCACACCCAAGGAAAATGTTAAATCGATAACGGACGCACTTGATCGGGAGGTGACTAAGGCCCCACGGGAAGGTATTGACTTTCTTTGTATTGCTGACCTTGGAACTTGGACGAGGATAACTACCGTCCTGCCTCAGAAGTTCTTGCAGGTGCAGACGAAAGCGAACCCGATTCTGGTTGCGCTCACCGGAAGCACTGGTAGCGATTCGCTAGTCTTGTCGGGCATGCGCCACGACTATGAACAAAATGATTTATCTCCTCTAACCAATTTTGTAGGCTCGCTATGGGGAAAATTGGCGATCAACGATCCCACGCTTAAGCCCCTTGCGAATGGACTTCGGATTACGAGGACGGTGGACACCAGTGGCAGCTTCGGGATGGGATCTGGACCGTACAAGCTGGCTGATGTGACCACTCCGGAGATCGCTAGCCGATACCGGAACTCGTCGCCCTGGTTCTACTAGCAGTGCTTCGCAACGGGTAAAGGCTGCGCGTCGAGACGAAAGGATGTCGCACGCCAGTCTTACGCTGGACTTATGAGCATCTGGTCAGACTTCCTCTGGACGCCTCAATTCATAACCGGGTCGTTCGTCTCGGGCGTCCTGGCGAGCGGGTTCACGTACGTCAACACGAAGGCCAGCGACAAGCGGTCGGCCGAACATGACAAAGAGATGCAGGATCGCAGGGACGAGCGCGAGGACAAGCTGCGTCGTGAGCGAGATGTGTACGACTCGGCAACCGAGTTCGCGGCGGTTTGCAGCGACATCCTCACGAACTCCATTGATATGAAGGGCACTTTCAACGCGATCAGGGACATGTTCTACAACCGCATTGGTGCGCCCGATCCCAAAGCTGAAGACAAGATGGCCGAGGGTTTGAAGCAGGCCGAAGCTACTATGCGGATCGCGACACCGTTCAACAAGCTGAAGATGGTGGCATCCGGTCAACTTCTCGCTAGCGCCACCCAATTGAACGTGGCCATCATGACGGTTCTGCGGACCACAGTTGAGCCGTTCGCTAAGCCTGTCGCCCTCAAAACGGCCAGCGAAGCCCTTGATGCCTTCGTTAATGACTTCCGCGAGGAGTGCGGACGTGAGCGCTATTCCAATTCGGAGGCGCAACGTGATGCACAAGGCTTCTTGGAGAATCTGAAGAAGCAAGTGGATGCCTACATGGAAGAAGCCAAGGCCGAGATGAAAGCCGCCGGCTTCAAAGACTCGCCCTGGGGGCCGCTGTAACCGCTCGGCGGACATGAAAAGTGTTCCCAAAGTGTTCCAACTCGGGTCTGTGTCGTGACCTCTGTTATTGAAAGCTGTTGTGCCGCAACAACTTATGCTCGACCCCTGTTGACTGTTGGGACTTAAAATCCGCACAGTGTCGGTTCGAGTCCGACTGGGGGCGCCAGGTTTTAGGATAGCTCTGCCGCATACGGTGGGCGACACGATCACATCCCCGCCGCCATTGTCACTGCCAGGCTGAACGATCCAACGCCGAGCTCACCGCGGCAGTGCCAAGACTACGACAACCTGACCATCAGCTACCGCCGCCCCTAGCTGGGCCTGAGGAGGCATCAGTGCACACGCTCACATTCGACGAGGCCAACAGGCTGCTACCCGGGACCGGCCCGGGTCCGCCTGAGAGGACCCGTCATGAGCAGAACCGACAAGACCAAGCCCTTCTGGGTCAAGCTGATGCACGGCGATCTGAAGGTCGAGGAGTTTCACGACCATTGTGATGGCCCCTGCGACCTTCCTGACCCCCGGGTACCCGAGGGATATTGGCACGGATCGATTGCGACCAAATGCCGCCGGGTTGAATCGCCCCGGCATGTCCGGAGACCTACTGGTCTGAGAACTCGGCGGTGTGCTGAGTTCGGTGGTGACGGTAGTACAGGCCCTCGCACTCG
>NZ_JBSFPX010000175.1:0-16114 GCF_053588415.1 Mycobacterium sp. NPDC003449 | reverse complement strand
ACCCGGCTGGACGCGGCCCGCGACCGGCTGCGGGCCCGCAAGACCGCAAGCGCACGCACCCCCGCCAAGCCGGCGCGCAAATCCGAACGCAGGGCCGGGCGCAAGCCCGATCGCAAGCCCGTCCGGAAAACGTCCGCGGCGGCCGGGCGCAAAACCCATACGGGTGAGCGGCCGGTGCGCCGGTCAGGGCATCATGGGACAGTCCAACGCCAACCGGGCCGACGGGTCCGCGCACTGGAAGGTCAGCGTTACGGGTGAGCGAGAGCGTCAGGGGGGCATCTGATCGAGACGAGCAGCGCAGCGCACGGGCGATCTCCGTGGTCCTGGCCGGTGGCGGCACCGCAGGCCATGTCGAGCCGGCGATGGCGGTGGCCGACGCGTTGCGCGCACTCGATCCGCGGGTCCGCATCACCGCACTCGGGACCCGGCGTGGCCTGGAGACGCGGCTGGTGCCGCAGCGCGGTTACGACCTGCAGCTGATCACCCCGGTGCCGCTGCCCCGCAAACCGTCGGGCGATCTGGTCCGGCTGCCGATGCGGGTGCGCAGCGCGATCCGGGAGACACGCTCGGTGCTCGCCGACGTCGAGGCGGATGTGGTGGTGGGTTTCGGCGGCTATGTCGCCCTGCCGGCGTATCTGGCCGCCCGCGGCGGGATGGTGCGGCGGCGTGGTGCGGTGCCGGTGGTGATCCACGAGGCCAACGCCAGTGCCGGGTTGGCCAACCGGGTGGGGGCCCGGTCGGCGCGCCGGGTGCTCTCGGCGGTACCCGAGCCGGGGCTGGCGCATGTGGAGGTGGTCGGCGTGCCGGTGCGCGCGGCGATCACCGACCTGGACCGCGCGGCATTGCGCAGCCAGGCCCGGGCGTTCTTCGGGTTACCCGAGGACGCCAGAGTGTTGTTGGTGTTCGGCGGCTCGCAGGGTGCGCAGTCGATCAACCGGGCGGTGTCGGCGGCCGCCGAAGCCCTTGGCGCCGCGGGCATTTCGGTTCTGCATGCGCACGGACCGAAGAACACCCTGCAGCTGTCGCCCGCGCCCGCCGGTGTGCCGCCCTATGTCGCGGTGCCCTATCTGGACCGGATGGACCTGGCCTATGCTGCAGCGGATCTGGCGATCTGCCGGTCCGGGGCGATGACGGTCGCCGAGGTGACCGCCGTCGGGCTGCCCGCGGTCTACGTCCCGCTGCCGATCGGCAACGGGGAGCAGCGGCTCAACGCGGGCCCGGTGGTGGCGGCGGGCGGCGGTGTGGTGGTCGACGACGCCGAGCTGAGTCGCGATTTCATCGCCGAGACCGTGGTCGGCCTGCTCACCGACGACGACCGGATGGCGGCGATGACCGCGGCGGCCTCGCTGGTGGGCCATCCCGACGCCGCCCGGCGGGTGGCGCAGGTCGCGCTGGATGTGGCCCACGCCGAACGCAGGAGCCCGCGGTGACCGGCAACTCGCTGCCACCCGAGTTGCAACGGGTGCACATGGTGGGGATCGGCGGGGCCGGGATGTCGGGGGTGGCCCGGATCCTGCTGGACCGCGGCGGCCTGGTGTCCGGGTCGGACGCCAAGGAATCCCGCGGCGTGGTGGCGTTGCGCGCCAGGGGCGCCGAGATCCGGATCGGGCACGACGCGTCGTCGCTGGATCTGCTGCCCGGTGGCCCGACGGCGGTGGTCACCACCCATGCCGCGATCCCGAAGACCAATCCCGAACTCGTCGAGGCGCGCAGGCGCGGTATCCCGATCATCATGCGGCCCGTGGTGCTGGCCAAGCTGATGGCCGGCTACACCACGCTGATGGTGACCGGCACCCACGGCAAGACCACCACCACCTCGATGCTCATCGTGGCGTTACAGCACAGCGGTTTCGACCCGTCGTTCGCCGTCGGCGGCGAGCTGGGGGAGGCCGGAACCAACGCGCACCACGGCAGCGGCACGTGCTTCGTCGCCGAAGCCGACGAGAGCGACGGCTCGCTGCTCGAGTACACCCCCGATGTCGCGGTGGTGACCAACATCGAAGCCGACCACCTCGATTTCTTCGGCAGCGAGCAGGCTTATATCGAGGTGTTCGACTCGTTCGTCGAGCGGATCGCGCCCGGCGGCGCGCTGGTGGCGTGCACCGATGACCCGGGGGCGGCCGCGCTGGCCGACCGCACCGAGGCCATGGGTATCCGGGTGCTGCGCTACGGCAGCGACGGCGGGAACCCGGACCCGCACGCGCTGGCGGGCAAGCTGCTGAGCTGGGATCACCAGGGGACCGGTGCGGTCGCCCACATCCAGATCGCCGATGAGCCGCATCCGCGGGCGGTGCGACTGGCGGTCCCGGGCCGGCACATGGCGCTCAACGCGTTGGCGGCGGTGCTCGCTGCGATTCAGGTCGGCGCGCCCACCGAGGTCGTGCTCGACGGGCTGGCCGGATTCGAAGGAGTCCGAAGGCGTTTCGAGCTCGTCGGGGCCACCGCGGGGGTCCGGGTTTTTGACGACTACGCGCACCATCCCACCGAGGTGCGGGCCACGCTGGAGGCGGCCCGCACCGTCGTCGAGACGACCGGCGGCCGGGTGATCGTGGCGTTCCAGCCCCATCTGTATTCGCGCACAGCGACATTCGCCGGCGAGTTCGGTTCGGCGCTGAGCCTGGCCGACCAGGTCTTCGTCCTCGATGTGTACGGCGCCCGTGAGCAGCCGGTGGCCGGGGTCAGCGGCGCGACGGTGGCCGAACATGTCGGTGCCCCGGTGACCTACGTGCCGGACTTCTCGGCGGTGGCCGCGGCGGTGGCCGCGGTGGCGGGCGCGGGGGATGTGGTGCTGACCATGGGCGCGGGCGATGTGACGATGCTCGGCAGCGAGATCGTCACCGAACTGCAGATCAAGGCCAACCGCAGCGCCCCTCGACGGTCGGGGACGGGTTCGTCGTGACCGAGCCGGGTCCCGACGTGCCGGACGGCCCCGATGGCACCGCCACCGAGCCCGGCCCGGCCGAGCCTGACGCACCGGCGCAGCCGGAGCCGGACGAACCGGATGCCACCTCGCCGGATTACGAGGGCCCACGCCGGCGGGCCCGGCGGGAGCGTGCGGAGCGCCGGGCCGCGCGCGACCGGGCGGTGGCGATCGAACAGGCCCGCAGGGAGGCCAAACGCCGGGTCGACGGGCAGGCCGACCAGGCGCCGAAAACCGCTGCGTCCGGGGCGCTCCGGAGCCTCAAGGTGCTGATGTGGTCGGCTCTGGTCAGTGTGGTCGCGGTGGCGCTGGGGCTGGTGCTGTATTTCACCCCGATCATGTCGGCGCGCAACGTGGTGGTGACCGGTGCGGCCGCGGTGCCGCAGGAGGAGGTGCTCGCCGCGGCCGCGGTGGTGCCGGACACGCCGCTGCTGCAGATCAACACCGACGCGGTGGCCGAACGGGTGGCCACGATCCGGCGGGTCGCCACTGCAAGGGTGCAGCGCGAGTATCCGTCGACCCTGCGGATAACGCTGGTGGAGCGGGTGCCGGTGGTGGTCAAGGACTATCCGGACGGTCCGCACCTGTTCGACCGCGACGGCGTCGATTTCGCCACCGGCCCGGCGCCGCTGCAACTGCCTTATCTGGATGCCGAGAATCCGACGCCGGACGATCCGTCGACGCGCGCGGCGCTCGATGTAATGCTGGCCCTGCCCCCCGACGTGGCCGGGCAGGTGGGCCGGATCGCGGCTCCCTCGGTCGCATCGATCACCTTGACGCTGATCGACGGCCGGGTGGTGGTGTGGGGGACCAACGACCGCACCGACGAGAAGGCCCAGAAACTGGCGGCGCTGCTGACCCAGCCAGGCCGTACCTATGACGTGTCGAGCCCGGATCTGCCGACGGTCAAGTAGTTCCCCGGTGCCGCGGCGGGAAATTGCCGCGCGACGCGTCGGCGCGCCTGCCGCGATCGGCTGCGTTGTCCCCCTACCGTTCTGTTTGCGCGGAACTACTTGACATAACTCTAACTCTATGGTTGAGGTTGAGAGTTTGCAGGAGAGGGGTTCGGCGCGACCAACGGCAACCAGGGAGGAAGACGATCCATGACCCCCCCGCATAACTACCTCGCAGTCATCAAGGTGGTCGGCATCGGCGGCGGCGGCGTCAATGCCGTCAACCGAATGATCGAACAGGGCCTCAAGGGCGTCGAGTTCATCGCGATCAACACCGACGCGCAGGCGCTGTTGATGAGCGATGCCGACGTCAAGCTCGACGTCGGCCGCGATTCCACCCGTGGTCTCGGCGCCGGCGCCGACCCGGAGGTCGGCCGCAAGGCCGCCGAGGACGCCAAGGACGACATCGAGGAGCTGCTGCGCGGTGCGGACATGGTGTTCGTCACCGCGGGCGAGGGTGGCGGCACCGGCACCGGCGGTGCCCCGGTCGTGGCGACCATCGCGCGCAAGCTCGGTGCGCTGACCGTCGGCGTGGTGACCCGGCCGTTCTCCTTCGAGGGCAAGCGGCGCAGCAACCAGGCCGAATCGGGTATCACCGCGTTGCGGGAGAGCTGCGACACCCTGATCGTCATCCCCAACGACCGGCTGCTGCAGATGGGCGATGCCGCGGTATCGCTGATGGACGCGTTCCGCAGCGCCGACGAGGTGCTGCTCAACGGCGTGCAGGGGATCACCGACCTGATCACCACGCCCGGTCTGATCAACGTGGACTTCGCCGATGTCAAGGGGGTGATGAGCGGCGCGGGCACCGCGCTGATGGGCATCGGGTCCGCGCGCGGGGACGGCCGGGCGCTCAAGGCCGCCGAGATCGCGATCAACTCGCCGCTGCTGGAGGCGTCGATGGAGGGTGCCCAGGGCGTCCTGTTGTCGGTGGCCGGCGGCAGCGACCTCGGCCTGTTCGAGATCAACGAGGCGGCGTCGCTGGTGCAGGACGCGGCCCATCCCGAGGCCAACATCATCTTCGGCACGGTGATCGACGACTCGCTGGGCGACGAGGTGCGGGTCACGGTGATCGCCGCGGGCTTCGAGACCACCGGCCCGAGTCGCAAACCGGTGGTCGGCCCCGGCCAGGCGCCCACCCAGCCGATCGCATCCGGTAAGGCCGGCAAGGTGACGACGTCGTTGTTCGAACCGTCGGATGCGGTCAGCGTCCCGGCCCACACCAACGGGGCCACCGTCAGCGTCGGTGGCGATGGAGGCGACGGGGGCATCGCCGACGACGATGTCGACGTGCCGCCGTTCATGCGGCACTGAGCCGGACGCCGCCGGCGGTCCGGATACTGGAATCGTGAGTGTTCGTGTACGGCGTGTGACCACCACCCGCGCCGGCGGCGTGTCCTCGCCGCCCTTCGATTCGTTCAATCTCGGCGACCACGTCGGCGACGACCCGGCGGCCGTGACGGCCAACCGCAGGCGGCTCGCCGACGCGATCGGCGCGCGCGGGCTGGTCTGGATGAACCAGGTGCACGGCGACCGCGTGGTCACCGTCGACGGGCCGCTCGAACCCGGTGTGGCGGCGGTCGATAATGCCGACGGATTGGTCACCGCGACGACCGGATTGGCTTTGGCCGTGGTGACCGCCGATTGTGTCCCGGTATTAATGGCCGATGCGCGCGCGGGCGTGATCGGCGCTGCGCACGCGGGCCGGGTGGGCGCGCAGATCGGCATCGTGGCCCGCGGGCTGGACGCGATGGTGGCGGCCGGCGCGCACATCGAGGACATCTCGGTACTGCTCGGCCCCGCGGTGAGTGGACGCAACTACGAAGTGCCCGAGGCGATGGCCGCGGAGGTCGAGGCCACGCTGCCCGGCAGCCGCACCACGACCTCGAAGGGCACCCCCGGCCTGGATCTGCGAGCCGGAATTGCCCGGCAGTTAACGGATTTGGGCGTGAAGTCGATCGACATCGATCCCCGGTGCACGGTCGAGGACGACAGCCTGTTCAGCCACCGCCGTGATGCGCCCACCGGCCGCCTGGCCTCGGTGGTGTGGATGGAATCGGGCGCCCGGTGAGTGCGGGGCAGCGCATCCGCGACGCGGACCGCACCGCGGAACTCACGGCCGCGCTCGGGGCCGCGCGAGCCAGGCTGGCCCGCGCCGCGGAATCGGCGGGCCGAAATGTCAGTGAAATAGAACTCCTTCCGATTACCAAATTCTTTCCGGCAACCGATGTCGTCATTCTCAACCAATTAGGGTGCCTCGCATTTGGTGAATCCCGCGAACAGGAAGCCGCGAACAAAATCGCCGCGGTTCGCGCCGAATTGCCGGATGTGCCGATTCGCTGGCACATGGTCGGCCGCATCCAGCGGAACAAGGCGCGCGCGGTGGCGGGGTGGGCGTACGCCGCGCACTCGGTCGACAACGCCCGGCTGGTCACCGCGCTGGGCCGGGCGGCGACCGCGGCGCTGGAGGCCGGCACCCGGTCCGATCCGCTGCGGGTCTACCTGCAGGTCAGTCTTGACGCCGACACCGAGAGGGGCGGGGTGGCCATCGACCGGCCCGATGAGGTCGACGCGCTGTGTGCCGCGGCCGATGCGGCCGACGGACTGCGGTTCACCGGCCTGATGGCGATCCCGCCGCTGGGCGCGGATCCGGACGAGGCGTTCGCGCGGCTGGCCGAGGAGCGGGAGCGCGTGCAACGGGCCTACTCGCAGCGGCTTGAGCTGTCGGCGGGCATGTCCGGCGACCTGGAAATCGCGGTGAAACACGGATCGACCTGTGTGCGTGTCGGTACCGCGGTATTGGGGCAGCGGCCGCTAACGTCACCCGCAGTAGTCACTCCAGTCACATCTTCATCACAGACATCACCACCCCCACCGTCAGCAGAAGGGTCGCCGCGATGAGCACACTGCATAAGGTCAAGGCCTACTTCGGCATGGCGCCGATGGAGGATTACGACGACGAGTACTACGAGGACGAGGAGCGCGGCGCGCCACGCAGCTACGCCCGCCGGCCCCGTGAAGAGCACTTCGAGGAAGATGGCTACGGCTACGAGGGGCGTGAGTACGACGACGGCCCGGCCTACCGTCCCGGTTATGTGGGCGGGTTCGCCGACGAGCCCCGGTTCGAGCCGCGGATGCGCGGACCCCGCGAATTCGACCGCTCGGCACCGCGGTTGAGCGCGATGCGCGGGTCCACCCGCGGGGCGCTGGCGATGGACCCGCGCCGGATGGCCGAGTTGTTCGAGGCGGGCAGCCCGCTGTCGAAGATCACCACCCTGCGCCCCAAGGACTACAGCGAGGCCCGCACGATCGGTGAGCGGTTCCGCGACGGAACCCCGGTGATCATGGACCTGGTGTCGATGGACAACGCCGATGCCAAGCGGCTGGTCGACTTCGCGGCAGGCCTGGCATTCGCCCTGCGCGGCTCGTTCGACAAGGTGGCGACGAAGGTCTTCCTGCTCTCCCCGGCCGATGTCGACGTCAGCGCCGAGGAGCGCCGCCGGATCGCCGAGGCCGGTTTCTACTCGTATCAATAGCCTGCATGACAGCCTGAGCAACCCCGGCCACCGGCCGGGACACACCCTCGACGTCGCGCACCGGTCCGATATGTCAACCGCGGCCGGGTAGGCTGGCGGCGTCGCAACATCGGCCGGTCGCGACGTACGTGCTCTGTGACCGGCCTCCGGCGACCCTGTATCGAATGTCACACATCTGCCTGTAGTGAGGTCGGCTCAGTTGTCGCTGTTCTTCCAGATCCTGGGTTTCGCGCTGTTCGTGTTCTGGCTGCTGCTCATCGCGAGAGTGGTCGTCGAGTTCATCCGGTCGTTCAGCCGGGACTGGCATCCCAAGGGTTTCACCGTGGTCGTGCTGGAGCTCATCATGACGGTCACCGACCCGCCGGTGAAGCTGCTGCGCCGGATCATTCCGCAGCTCACGATAGGCGCCGTCCGGTTCGACCTGTCCATCATGGTGCTGCTGCTCGCGGCGTTCATCGGGATGCAACTGGCGTTCGGCGCGGCGGTCTGAGAACCTGCCGGGAAGGATGGGAATCATTTGCCCGAACCGTCGAAAGCGCGTAAGAAGTTTGAAATTCACTCTTAAAAATTGACCACCACTGCAACCGCCGGGTCTGGTGTGACAGGATGGACGCCAGTTGCTTTCAGACAAGGCTTTACACTTTGAGATCGGTTGACGGTCCAAGACTTCAAGGGGGCAGACAATGCCGCTCACACCAGCGGACGTCCACAACGTCGCGTTCAGCAAGCCGCCGATTGGCAAACGCGGCTACAACGAGGACGAGGTCGACGCCTTTCTCGATCTGGTTGAGAACGAGCTGACCCGCCTCATCGAGGAGAACGCCGACCTTCGGCAGCGGGTGTCCGAGCTCGACTCCGAAGTCGCCTCCGCGCGTTCGGGTGCGGGGTCCTCGTCGGGATCCTCGCAGTCCGCGTCCTCGACCTCGAAGTCGATCCCGCTCTACGAGCCCGAGCCGGAGCCGACACCGCCGCCGCAGCCGGTCTACGAGGCGCCCGCGGCGGCCGCCGCCGCGGCACCGGCCGCCGCCGCGGCCGGCGAGGACACTTCGGTGCGTGCGGCCCGCGTGCTGAGCCTGGCGCAGGACACCGCCGACCGGCTCACCGGCACGGCCAAGGCCGAATCGGACAAGCTGCTCGCCGACGCCCGCGCACAGGCCGACGCCATGGTCAGCGACGCCCGCAAGACCGCCGAGACCACGGTGTCGGAGGCGCGTCAGCGTGCCGACGCCATGCTGGCCGACGCCCAGACCCGGTCCGAGACGCAGCTGCGTCAGGCCCAGGAGAAGGCCGACGCCCTGCAGGCCGACGCCGAGCGCAAGCACTCCGAGATCATGGGCACCATCAACCAGCAGCGCACGGTGCTGGAAGGCCGGCTGGAGCAGCTGCGGACGTTCGAGCGCGAGTACCGCACCCGGCTCAAGACCTACCTGGAATCCCAGCTCGAGGAACTCGGGCAGCGCGGTTCGGCCGCGCCGGTGGATTCCAGCGCCAACAACGATTCGGGCGGGTTCAGCCAGTTCAATCGGGGTAACAACTGACCTCGACGTCGCCGGTAGTGAAGCGGTCCGGTCCGCGGGCAGCCACCACCTCTAGGGTTGAACCATGCTGATCATTGCGCTCGTGCTTGCTGTCATCGGACTTGCCGCGCTGGTGACCGCGGTAGTCACCAGCAACGAACTGATCGCCTGGGTGTGCATCGGCGCGAGCGTGATCGGCGTGGTGCTGCTGATCGTGGACGCCCTGCGGGAACGGTCGCGCGGGGCCCGCGGCGACACCGGTGAATCCGGGGGAGAGGACGCCGAGGCGTCCTCCGGGGCGGTTGAGGCCGCCGGCGCCTCGGAGATCACCGATGTGCACGAGCCGGTCGACTATCCCGACGAACCGTCCGACGGTGCCGGGGAGGCCACGGCCGGGGACAGCCCGGCGGATGACGACGGTGACGACGTCGTCACCGACCACCCGGACCACCAGGAGCACAAGAACTAGCCCGCGGTCGGCGCGGCCAGCAGCTCGCGCACCTCGTCGTCGCTGACCTGGTGGAAGTCGGCGAACGCCTGGCCGACGGCCTCGAACTGGTCGGGTGTACTCGCGCACACCACCTCGTCGGCCTCCTCGGCCAGCTGCGCGCACACCGAGGCCGGCCCGACCGGCACCGCCACCACCACGCGCCGCGCCGCCCGGACCGCGCGCACCGCGGCCAGCATGGTGGCACCCGTGGCGATGCCGTCGTCGACCAGGATGACCGTTCGGCCGGTGACATCGGGTGCCGGGCGCTCACCGCGGTAGACCCGCTCACGCCGGTCCAATTCGATCGTCTCGCGCCGGATCGCCTCGTCGACATCCTGTTCGGTGAGCCCGAGGCGATGTACCAGGCTTTCGTTGACGACGACGCCCCCGCCGGGGGCCAGCGCGCCCATGGCCAGCTCCTGCCACTGCGGCACCCCCAGCTTGCGCACCGGGAACACGTCCAGCGGCGCAGCCAGGGCCGAGGCCACCTCCCAGGCGATCGGAACGCCGCCGCGGGCCAGTCCCAGCACCAGAACGTCGGGATCGCCCCGGTAGGACGCCAGGCGCTGCGCCAGGACCCGGCCCGCCTCGTGGCGGTCGGAGAATCTGCGTCCGGTCTCGGGCCGGATGCTCCATGCGCTCATGACTGTCCCTGCGGTGCGGACGATCGGCACCGGCTGCCCCCAGCCTACGTCGGCTCCCGTTGACCCGCGAGCAGACGCGGGGGTACCCAAAAACGCGCCCGCCGGGGTACCGCAGTGTCTGCTCGCGGCGGGGAGGGGAGGGTTCTAGCTCACCCGGTAGCGTCTTTCGGGGCGTCCGGTCCCGTATTGCAGCCGCAGTTCCAGCGTGCCCACACTCAGGTAGTGCTCGAGGTAACGACGCGCGCTGACCCGGGAAATGCCTACCAGCTCAGCGCATTCGGCGGCCGACACCTCACCCGCGTCGCGCACCGCGGTCAGCACCAGTCGCCCGGTCTCGGGGCCGAGCCCCTTGGGCAGGACGGCACTGCCGGCCGGCGAGGTGGCGCCGAACAGGGCGTCGATCGTCGACTGGTCGGCGCCGCCGTCGGCGGCCAGCGCATCGGACCGGGTCGCGAACGATGCCAGCTTGGCGCGCAACTGGTCGAATTCGAACGGCTTGATCAGATAGTCGGCGGCGCCGCCGTCGAGGGCCCCGCGGACGGTGTCGAGCTCACGGGCCGCGGTGATCATGATGACGCCCACCCTGTCGCCCTCCGCGCGCAGCCGCTGCAGCACCTCGAGGCCGGTCATATCGGGCAGGTGCACATCGAGCAGGATCAGGTCGGGTTGCAGCGCGGCCGCCGCGGTCAGGGCTTCGGATCCGTTGCGGGCCACCCCGACCGCGCGGAATCCGTCGACCCGGTCGACGAACCGGCGATGGATCTCGGCGACCATGAAGTCGTCGTCGACGACCAGCACGTCACGCATGGACGGCCCGCTTGGTGTCCTCGGGCAGCCGGACCACGAACGACGCACCGCCGGTGGGGCCGTCGGTCACCTCGACGGTTCCGCCGTGCTGCGCGGTCACCAGGCGGACCAGGGCCAATCCGATCCCGCGCCCGCCGGGAACGTTGGGTTTGGAGGTCACGCCGCGCGCGAAGATGGACTCCCGCAGATGCTCGGGCACACCGGGTCCCGAATCGATCACCGTCAGTACCAACCCGGCCGAATCGTCGACGCGCACACTCACCCGCGCAGGCCCCGACCCGACCGACACGTCCACGGCATTGTCGATCAGGTTGCCGAGCACGGTGATCACATCGGTGGCCAGCGCCGGGTCCAGCGGCCCGAGACGGCTGTCACCGGAGAGCGCGAGGGTGACGCCGTTCTCGGCGGCCAGCGATGTCTTGGCGATCACCAGCGCCGCCACCGCCGGATCGGAAATGTGTTGTGTCACAGCCTCGTTGATCTCGGCACGGCGGCGGGTCAGGGTGCCGACCAGATCGCGCACGGCTTCGAACTCGCCGAGCTGGGTCAGGCCCGAGATGGTGTGCAACTGATTGGCGAACTCGTGGGTCTGGGCGCGCAGCGTATCGGTCACGCTGCGGTGCGAGGACAGCTGGGCCTGCAGCGCGGCGAGTTCGGTGCTGTCGCGCATGGTCGTCACCGTACCGATCCGCCTGCCCTGGCTGCTGGCCGACCGCCGGTTGAGCGCCAGCATCCGGTCCCGGGTCGCGATGATCACATCGTTCTCGTCGGCCCGGCCGGACAGCAGGAACTCGACCACCGCGGGCTCGAATCCTACCCCGTCGACGTGGCGGCCCACCGCGGTGGCGCTGATGCCGAGCAGTTCGGAGGCACTGTCGTTGAGCACCGTGATGACCCCGTCGGTGTTCACCGCCACCACACCCTCACGGATGCTGTGCAACAAGGCTTCCCGGTGGTCGGCCAGACTGGCGATCTCGGCGATCTCCAATCCGCGGGTGTGCCGTTTGATCCGGCGCGACAACAGCCAGGACGCGATCAGGCCGATGGCCGCGCCGAGCCCCAGATAGATCAGCAGACGCTCGCCCGCACCGCCGAGCATTTCCCACACCGACGGATACCGCTCGCTGACCGATGTGACCGCCAGTACCCGCCCGTCGGGCGCGAGGATCGGCACCTGCCCGACCAGGCTGTGCACACCGTCGATGACGCTGTCGCCGAACCAGGCCCGGCCCTCATCGGCCCGGCTGACCGCCAGGTCGACGCGTTGACCGACGCGCTCGGGGTCCGATGAGGCGCGGACCACCCCGTAGTCGCCCTGCCCGCCCGCCTCCGGACCCGGATCGACGATCTCGGCCAGTTCGGCCCCCGACAGTGCCACCGCCCGGTCCACCTCCGGCGCCAGTACCCGCGAGGCGAACTGGTCGCCGTAGCGGTCCCGGATGACGGGGGTGGACGCCATGTTCTCGGCCACCGCGATCATCCGTTGTCCGCGCACCTCGCGGAACTCCCTGGTGGACTGCGCGACCGAGATCGCGGCGACCGCGAACAGCACCACCGCCACCACCAGCAACTGGAAGGCCAGGAACTGGCCGGCCAGGCTGCGCCTGCCGAGAACCCTCACCACCCGGCGTCGGTGCGTCATGTTCGAAATGACCAATACTTCCTTTGCGTTCGAATCAGTGACGTAGGTCACCGCGGAGGTCCAGTATTGCTGAGCATCACAAACCGCCGATTGGGGGATGACGTGCAGGCCACCCGGAACCGGACGCGATCCAGCGCAGCGCTGGCCATCGCGGTGATCCTCGCACTGCTGGTCAGTGCGTGTGGCGTCACACGCGGCGATGAGGAACGCGGATTCCATCGGCTGCGGATGATGGTGCCCAACAGCCCGGGCGGCGGTTACGACCTCACCGCGCGCACCGCGGTGAAGATCATGGAGGACGACGACATCACCGGCCGGGTCGAGGTGTTCAACGTGATCGGGGCGGGCGGCACCGTCGCGATGGCCCGGCTGATGAACGAGAAGGGCAATGACGACCTCATGATGACCATGGGGCTAGGGGTCGTCGGTGCCACCTACACCAACGGCTCCCACATCAAGGCCTCCGATGCGACGGCGATCGCCAAGCTGATCGAGGACCCGGGCGCCATTTTCGTGCCCGCCGATTCCCCGTTCCGGACCGTGCAGGACTTCGTCGCGGCGTGGAAAGCCGACCCGGCCAAGGTCACCATCGGGGGTGGCTCGTCACCGGGCGGCCCCGATCACCTGTTCCCGATGGAGTTGGCCAAGGCGGTCGGGGTCGATCCGAAGAGCGTCAACTTCGTCACCTATGACGGCGGCGGCGACCTGCTCACCGCGCTGCTCGGCAAGAAGATCACGGTCGGCACCTCAAGTCCCGGCGAGCTGATCGATCAGATCGAGGCGGGCCAGCTGCGCGTTCTCGGGGTGTCCAGCGAGGAGCGCGTCGAGGGTGTCGACGCGCCGACGCTCAAGGAATCCGGAATCGATCTGACCTTCGCCAACTGGCGGGGAGTGCTTGCGCCGCCGGGGATTTCCGACGGTGCCAGGCAGGAGATGGTCAAGGTGCTCGAGGAGCTGCACGGCACGCAGCAATGGAAGGAGGCATTGGTGAAGAACGGTTGGACCGACGCGTTCCTGACCGGTGCGCAATTCGAACAGTTCCTGACCGACCAGGACAACCGGGTGTCGTCCACGCTGACCGAGCTGGGGCTGCTGTGACGGCCACCGAGGAGTCCCGGCAGCCGGCGCGGGCCAGGGCCACCGACAAGGCGCAGTATCTGGTGTGTCTGGTGCTGGTCGCGGTCGGCGCCTTCCTGATCTACGACGCGCTCACGCTGGAGGCGGGCTTCGCGAAGGTCGACCCGGTGGGGCCGAGGGCTTTCCCACTGGTGATCGGCGTGATCCTGATCGCGCTGGCCGTCGTGCTGGCGATCGCAATACCCCGCGGTTCGGTCGGTGAGGCCGATGCCGGCGAGGACGTCGACCCGAACTCGCCGGGGGACTGGCGCACCGTCGGTCTGCTCGTCGGCCTGTTCATCGCGGTGATCGTGCTCGTCAAACCGCTCGGCTGGGCGATCATGGGCGCCGTGTTGTTCGGCGGGGCGGCAACGATTCTGGGCAGCCGCCACTACATCCGCAACATCGTGATCGGCGCGGTGCTGTCGGTCCTGAGCTTCTACGCGTTCTACTCCGGGCTCGGAATCCCGTTGCCCGCAGGCATTCTGGACGGGATTCTGTAAATGGAGAACTTCGACTGGCTGATGCAGGGGTTCGCCGAGGCGGCGACGCCGATGAACCTGCTCTACGCCGTGATCGGCGTGCTGCTCGGCACCGCGGTGGGCGTACTGCCCGGCATCGGGCCCGCCATGACGGTGGCGCTGCTGCTGCCGGTGACCTACAACGTGAGTCCCAGTGCGGCGTTCATCATGTTCGCCGGCATCTTCTACGGCGGCATGTACGGCGGATCGACCACCTCGATCCTGCTGAACACCCCGGGCGAGTCGTCGTCGGTGATCACCGCGATCGAGGGCAACAAGATGGCCAAGGCCGGCCGCGCCGCCCAGGCGCTGGCCACCGCGGCGATCGGATCGTTCGTCGCCGGTGCGATCGGCACCACCCTGCTGGCCGCGTTCGCCCCGCCGATCTCCCGGTTCGCGGTCACCCTCGGCGCGCCGTCCTACCTGGCGATCATGCTGTTCGCGCTGGTCGCAGTGACCGCGGTGCTCGGCGCCTCCAAACTGCGCGGCGCCATCTCGCTGTTCCTCGGCCTGGCGATCGGTGTCGTCGGCATCGACTTCCTGACCGGCCAGCCGCGCGCGACGTTCGGGCTGCCGCAGCTCTCGGACGGTATCGACATCGTGGTGATCGCGGTGGCGATCTTCGCGCTCGGCGAGGCGCTGTGGGTCGCGGCGCATCTGCGGCGTCGGCCCGCGGAGGTGATCCCGGTGGGACGGCCGTGGATGGACCGCCAGGACTTCGCCCGGTCGTGGAAACCGTGGCTGCGCGGCACCGCGTTCGGGTTCCCGTTCGGCGCGCTGCCGGCCGGCGGTGCCGAGCTGCCGACGTTCCTGTCCTACATCACCGAGAAGCGCCTGTCCAAGCACAAGGAGGAGTTCGGCCGGGGCGCGATCGAAGGGGTCGCCGGGCCCGAGGCCGCCAACAACGCCTCGGCGGCGGGCACGCTGGTGCCGATGCTGTCGCTGGGCCTGCCCACCAACGCCACCGCAGCCGTCATGCTGACCGCGTTCGTGTCGTACGGAATCCAGCCCGGCCCAACTCTTTTCGAGAAGGAACCGCTGCTGATCTGGACGTTGATCGCCAGCCTGTTCATCGGCAACCTGCTGCTGTTGGTGCTCAACCTGCCGTTGGCGCCGCTGTGGGCTAAGCTGCTGCGCACCCCACGGCCCTACCTCTACGCCGGCATCCTGTTCTTCGCGACGCTCGGCGCGCTGGCGGTCAACGTGCAGCCGCTGGATCTGGCGCTGCTGCTGGTGTTCGGCCTGCTGGGATTGATGATGCGCCGCTTCGGGTTACCAGTACTGCCGCTGATCATCGGGGTGATCCTGGGCCCGCGGATCGAACGCCAGCTACGGCAGAGCCTGCAACTCGGCGGTGGTGACTGGGGCAGCCTGTTCACCGAGCCGGTCGCGATCGTCACCTATGTGCTGATGGCGATCCTGCTGCTGATGCCGTTGGTGCTCAAGGTGATGCACCGTAGCGAGGAGACCCTGCTGATCGTCGAGGACGATGTGGACCAGCAACAGAAAGCGCAGGCCCAGAAATGATCGTCATCGGCTACAGCGCGGATCCGTTCGGCCGGGCGGCACTCGAACACGGCATCGCCGAGGCCAAGCGGCGCGAGACGAACCTGCTGGTGATCAACGCGAGCGCGGGGGATGCCTACGTCGATGCCCGCTTCGCCCGGTCGGGCGAGGTGCACGATGTCGAGGAGCGCCTACGCAGCAGCGGTGTGGAGTTCGAGCTGCGCCAGCCGGTCGGGGTCGACGCGTCCGAGGAACTGCTGAACGCGATGGACGGCCCCGACGCCGAGTTGCTGGTGATCGGCATCCGGCACCGCAGCCCGGTCGGCAAACTGCTGCTCGGCAGCGTGTCACAGCGGCTGCTGCTGGAATGCCTCAAGCCGATCCTGGCGGTCAAACCCCCCGCCTGACCCGCCGAGCAGACGCGAAGGTACCCGGTACGGCGGCGTTCCGGGTACCTCCGCG
>NZ_JBSFPX010000174.1:0-16135 GCF_053588415.1 Mycobacterium sp. NPDC003449 | reverse complement strand
CGAAGTGGGTGATCTTCTCACGGAGGTGGAAGTCCTCCATCAGGGTCGGGCCGCGACTACCGGCCTTGAGCGAGTGATCGGTGTCGGGGATGCGCACGCCCTGCGCCGTGGTCAGATAGCGCCCGGTCTGAGCTCGAGAATCCGCCGGTCCGAGAAACCCTTCGGCTACGCCCGCGGGTCCGACGGGGGCGGGGGATTTCTGGTCTCGGTTCCGTGAAGGGGGCATCGGACACTCCAAGCGTTGAGAGTCGGCTGTCAGCGCGCTGCGCAACCCGGCGCGGTAGTGCGCGCCGGGACTTACCTGGTACCCGGCTCCATCACAACGCAAACGCATACCCCGCTCCGCGGGTTGGCAGCAGATGTCCCTGTGCTAAATCGGTTGCCGCTCAACGGCGTGCCAGAGTCCTTGCGCAGCCCGCGATCCGATCCGACGGTTCAAGCAGGTACGGCGGGTGGGCGGCGCGTCTTACGGAGCGTTCCACGGGCACCGGGCCCGGCCCATGTCGACGCGTCCGGCCCTGATCGCCACGCCCTCGGATTCGAGCAGGGCGACAGCGCGGCCACCGCGGCAGGTTGCGGGTGTGCCGTCCGCCTTCACGACGCGCCACCATGGAACATCGTCAGGCACTCTGCTCACTTCGCGTCCGGCTTGTCGTGGCGAGATCCCCAATCGCCTTCCGACATCGCCATAGGTCGCCACGAACCCCGGCTCGATGTCATCCAGCACCGCGCATACGGCTTCATTGAGATCTTCTCGCCCGGTCATACTTCTCCGGTGGCAGGGTAGGTCACGGTGCCGGCAGGTCCGATGACGGCGCCGGCGCTGAGTTGCGCAGTGTCGACATGACCGGGGCCGATGATGTGACGCACGGTCTCACTGTGGGAGATCAGGTGATCGGCGATGATCCGCCGGTGGCACCGCCACCACACCGCCTCCGAGCACATCACGGCGATTCGTGAGGTGCGTCCCAACTCACGCAACTCAGCGAGGGCGCGCCGGAAGCCGTCGGACATCGCATAGTCGGCATAGTTGTGGAAGCTGCGGTTCTTCCACCACCCGTTGACCTCGAAGGGCACTTCTGTGCTCACGGCACGGCGGCCGGTCAACCCTTGCGCGTACCGATATCGGACACCCTCGGCGGCCAGCGACGCCGAGAGCGCGTCCTGGTCGAACTGCGGATATCGGGTGGAGCCGGGCAGTTTACGAACGTCGACGATCAACTGGACGCCGCTATCGCGCAGCAGGTCCACGAACTCGGCAAGGGTTCGCGTGGAGTGTCCGATAGTGAAGATGGGTTCACTCATCGACGAGCCGCAGGGCGCTGCCCTTGTGGGCGGCGATGTGGTCGGTCTTGTCGCTCTTGATCTCGTACTGCGGATCGTCCGCTGAGGCCCGATGGGTGTGGCCCTTGTACTCGAAATCCTGCGTGTGGACCTTCGTCACCGTGCCGGAGACATGCCCGGCCTCCGAGTTCCACATCACGTGGTCACCGACATCGAATTTGTCAGGCATCGCAACTCCCTATGACGCTTGCATCATTCAATCATCGTCGTCGGCTGACGTTCGTCGTCATGGGCCTAGTCTCCGAGAACTGATCGCAGGTAGTCGTTGGCGAACACCCGGTGCGGATCGAGTTGATCTCGGATGGCCAGGAAGTCGTCGAACCTCGGATAGCTGCCGCGAAGGTCGAGCGCGGTGCGGTTGTGCATCTTGCCCCAGTGCGGTCGTCCGTCGTAGCGACGCATGATTTGTTCGACAGCGCAGAAGTATTCGGCGGGATCGTCGCGGACATATCGATGTACGGCGATGTAGGCGGTCGGCCGTCCGTAGGCCATGGACAACCAGTTGTCGTCGGCGGCGGTTGCGCGGACTTCGATCGGAAAGCCGATCCGCCAACCGCGTTCGCAGATGACGCGCCGAACCTCTTCGAACGCATCCACCGCCAGCTCGTAGGGGACCGCGTATTCCATCTCGCGGAACCGCACCCGTCGCGGGGAGGTGAACACGCGATCGGACTGCTGGATGTGTTCGCGTTCGCCGGCACACCTGATGACGGTTCTGTTCAGGACGGGAACCGTTGCGGGAACGGCGCTGCCCAGCGCGCAGACCGCACCCAATACGCCGTTCTCGACCAGTTCTTGCTCGACGCGATGTCGCCACCGTGCCGCGCTCTTACCGCTGGAATGGGCGGGCAGTCTGGTGTTGGTCTTGGTCAGAGCGACGTCGGTGTGCGGGAGCCAGAAGAACTCGAAGTGGTCTGCCTGCGTCATGCGCTGGTCGAATGAGCCGAGAACGTCGCGCAATGGTTCGACATTCTCCACGGCACGGATCGCAAAGCTGGGGACGCATTGCAGGGTCACCTCGACGATGACACCGAGCGCGCCGAGGCCGATGCGGGCCGCCGTCAGCAAGTCGGGGTTGTGGTGTTCATCGACGTGCACCACCTGCCCGTCGCCCGTGACCAGGGTGAGGCCGACGACCTGGGTGGCCAGACCGCCGAATGATGCGCCGGTCCCGTGGGTTCCGGTCGAGATGGCCCCCGAGATGGTCTGCCGATCGATGTCGCCCATGTTCTCCAGTGCCAACCCGTACGACGCCAAGAGTCGGGTGAGTTGCCACAACCGGGTTCCGCCGCCGACCTTCACCTGCCGGCGGTCTGTGTCGACGTGGATGAGTCCGCTGAGCCGGCTGAGATCGATCTGGATCTCCGGTGCCACCGTGATCCCCGAGAAGCTGTGACTGGCTCCGACAGCCTTCAACCGCCGTCCGGTGGCCGCTGCTCCCGTGATGGCCTTTATGACGTCGTCGGTCGATCCGGGCCGAACCACCTGGGCGGGCCGGGCCGACTGGCTTCGGCCCCAGTTGGTCCAGCCGTGCCGACTCACAGGAAAGCCTTTCCCTCGCCGCGATAAGTGGGGATCTCGTCCACCGCCTGCCCGCGGTGCACCACGGTGAACTCGTCGACGTGCTCGCTGAGCTCGCCGGCCTTGCTGTGGCGGAACCACACCCGATCTCCCACCCGCAATGTCGCCGCTGCCGTGCCGGCCACCGGAGTCTGTACCTCACCGGCCATCTCCGCGGGCAGAAGACGCAGGCCTTGAGGCCAAACTGGCAGGGGGACACGGTCCTTGCCCGGCGGACCCGAGGCGATCCAACCGCCACCGAGCAGCGTCGCAATATGCGGTGCCGCCTTGCGGACCACGGGCAGTGCGAACGACGCCGCAGGTGCTGGGCTGAACGCTCGGTAGCAGTCGAAAAGGTGCGATCCGAAAAGTCCACTGCCCGCCGCCACTTCGGTCACGGACGGGTCCGAGGCGGTGAATTCGAGCGAACCGGTTCCGCCACCGTTGACGAACTCCAGGTCCGAGATACTGCGCACCGCGGCCACCGCGCTGCGGCGACGGTCCAGTAACTCCTGTTTGGATCGTCGCTGGACCCAACGGACCGCCCCGGATCGCAGCCTGCTCCCGGGTACCGCATCACCGACACCGGCGATCTGGGCCTCATAGCTCATGAGGCCGACGAGCGTGAACCCTTGCCGCGCGGTGATCGCCTCGGCGAGCACCCGAGCCTGCTCAGCAGTATGGATCGGCGAGCGCCGCACCCCGAGGTGACCGAGCCCGGGCGGTCGCCACGACGCATCGAGGTCGAGACAGACCCGCAAGACCTCCCGGGACCGCGCGGGCGCCACCCGGTCCACAAGATCGAGTTGCTCGACCGAATCCACCATGAGGGTGACGCGGGCGGCCAGCTCGGGAGACCGTGCCAGACGTGCAATGGCGGCCCGGTCGACAGCCGGATAGGCCACGACGACATCGCCGACCGGCGGATACAGGTCGTCGCCTTCGGCGAGCCACAATGCCTCGGCCAGGGTGTAGGCCAGCACCCCGGCGTAACCGTCCAACGCGAGAACAGCGTCGAGGACCGCGCGTGACCGCACCGATTTCGATGCCACTCGGACCGGCGTCGTGCCGGCACGCCGCCGCAGGTCATGCGCGTTGTGTGCCAGCGCATCGAGGACACCCGCGCCGTCATCGCATCAGTGCTTGTCAAACGCGACGACACTCGTCGGCGGACGCCGCCTCGCTACCTGACGATCAGTGCGAGATATCAGCGACAGGGGTGACTGCACGGGCGCGCCGGATTCACGTATCACGGCCGTACGCTTGCAGACCGTCAGCGCGAAAGCCTTACGTGTTTGATGGGAGGGCGGTGCTTTGTCTGCGTAACCACGTCTTCCGTCGTTCACGAAGTGGCAACAACCGTCAGCAGAAACTCGATTTTGCGGCATGGCTTGCCTGGGACGCCCGCAGAGCCGATCGCCACCCCCCGGGATCCTCGGGCAAAGGCACCGTCTGCGTCTACGCGTTGATCATTCCATAGTATTTGCAACTATCAATATGCGTGACGTAGATTACTGTTCATTGCGCATGTGGCGATCTGCACTGGGCAGGGACTTGCGCGCGCGTGCAGGAGGAAAAGAGTGAATCCGACGCCACCCCTTGACATGCAATCGCCTGAGTTGGCTTACCAAGTCTTCTACGTGATCTTCGCGGTCCAACTGGTTGCGGCCCTTGGATGGCTGGTTTGGCATTCGACGCGGAACCGCACCCGCCTACCGCTTATCGCTTTCGCGGGTTCGCTCGTGGTCGGATACTTCGTCTTGCCGCTGTTCAATTACTCTCTGCTGACGTGGTTTCCGTCGAACATCCCCGGAAGTTACATCACGGCCTTCGGCATGCGCGATCCGCTCTTCGACTTCGTGGGGTACACGCTGTACTTCGGGCTCGGGGGCTACATAGTGATGCGCTCGCTGCAGCAGACCCGTTCTTCGTCAGCCTGCCGACTCTTGTCGGGCATTACCGTGTCTTCACAGCAATAGGGCTTCCAGCGCGGATATTCGACACGACGCCACAATTGGTGCACGACAGAGTCGACGACCTGTACCCGGTGACGCGTTCACTAGTCCATGGTCTCGTCGAGGAGATTCTCAAACAGTGCACCCGCACCCTGTACCTGCCAGATCCCGCCGGCCTCGGCGTTACTACAGCAGACGTCACAAAGTCCGCTGGGAGAGCCTTCACGCAGTCTGCAGTGTCCTTGACCGGCGCGATCACCGGCGGCCAGCTGTTCGACGCACTCAATCGCTTAGCTACAACACCGTACGAACGGCGAGTGGGAGTGGGTTCGCTCCTGCTCGCCAAGGAGGAGTGCGAGCACATCGTCTGTACGCTCGGTCTGCAGCGGTCCGTGCATGTCGGCGATACCCGTGCGCTTCGAAAGCTCCTCGAAACAAGCAGTCTCAGCGGCGATTCCCTGCTGACGGACGGCGAACGCGCCTACGGCCTGGGACATCTGAAACAGGACTATCCCGAACCGTCCGAATCGGTGTTCCAGATAATCGTCACAGGAAACGGCGTCTGGGAGCTCATCCACGGTGAAACGCGTCTTGCCCTCGTGGAGTTCGGCGAACCGCGGCTGCCGCAACAACAGCTGAAGCCCGAGCGTCTCGACGACGTCTGCAAGCGTCTCTTCGGCGCGTGCGACAGTGCGGCGCTATGGGAACTGGCTCAGACCGCCAGCGAAGCCGAACACGGAACGATGCTAGTGATCTCCGATCACGCCGAGGGCGAAGCGGTACGTCTCGGCAGCCAGGCGTTTCGAGGACGGCTCGCTCGCCATCGACAGTGCCGCGCGCGACGTGGCCCAGGTCCTCTACGACCAGGCTGTGCGCGGCGGCACGCTGGACATATAGCAATCATTGGCCAAGCAGCGCAGTGTTTTTCGATCCCGCACCGTCATCCACGGGGCAAGTCCGTGCTGCGGAGCGACGACGTGTTCGGCCGTAACGTCGCGATGGCCGCCCGGGCCGAGGGCGGTCAGATGCTCGTCAGCGGCTCGCCAGCGCGAATCCGGCGTTGTTCACCGCCCGCCGGACCCGGCCGATCACCGCGCTCTGCCGACTGGGGTGGACGCGGTTGGTGAGCAGCACGACGTAGCTGCCGCGGTCAGGGTCGACCCACAGCGACGTCCCGGTGAACCCGGTGTGGCCGTAGCCGCGCGGACCGATCAGGCCACCGGCTATCGCGTCGCCGACATCGACACCCTGCCAGCCCAGCGTCCGCCGCAGCGGTAGGTGGTCGGTGCGCGGCTCGATCATCGCGGCGTACCCGGCCGGCGTCAGCACCCGGCCGTTGGCGCCGCGTCCCTGCGCGCACAGCGTCCGCCCGAGTGCCTCCATGTCCGCCAACGTCGCGAACATGCCGGCGTGCCCGGCCGGCGCACCGAGTACCACCGCGTTCTCGTCGTGCACCTCGCCGCGGACCAGGTGGCCCCGCCACGGATCGTCTTCGGTCGCGACGGCGAGTTCGGTTGGTGGCGCGGCGAACCCGGCGTCTGCCATTCCCGCCGGCCGGGTGACCCGCTCGGTCACCAGCCGGTCGAGCGGCGTCCGGGCGGCGGACTCGGCGATCAATCCGAGCAGGATGAAACCCGGTGAGCTGTAGGCGACCTGCGCACCCGGCGGGCCCAGCAGCGGTAGCCCGCGGATCGCGGCGAGCAGCTCGTCGCGGGTCCTATTCCACCGGTAGAGCGGCTGCTGGCCGGGGATGCCGGAGGTGTGGGCGAGCAGGTCCCCGACCCGGATGCGGGCCTTGTCGGTGTCCGCGTAGTCCGGCAGGTGCTCGGCGACGGTGTCGTCGAGCGTCAGCACGCCGCCCTCGACCAGCGACATCACCGCGATCGCGACGATCGGCTTGGTCACCGAGGCGAGGTCCCACCGGCTATCCTCGGTCACGTCGGTGGCCGGCGGATCCCAGGCCGGCGAATCCCACGATGTCGTGCCGAGCAGGCCACGGCTCAGGGTCGTCGCGGCAGTGCCGACCGACCAGCCTGCGGCCGAAAAGATGCGGCGTCGACGGGCTGCGGTGAGCAGCTCCTCGATCGCCGACGTCACTTGACCAGGTCGCCTTCCCGGGCGTTCAGCGCGGCGTAGTGGGCCAGCTTGTCCTCGTCCACGGTTACGCCGAGCCCGGGGCCGTCGGGCACCGAGAGTCGCCCGTCGTGCAGTGGAATCGGATCGATGATGTCGTCGTCGTGCAGGTAGTACATGCTGTCGATGGCCCGGTTCAGCACCGGTGTTGAGGCGACCACGGCCAGGTGCGCGGCGGTCGCGATGCCGAGCTCGCCGCCGCTGTGCAGGTTCATGCCCAGCCCGAACGTCGAGCAGTGCGCGGCCAGGTCCTTGGTGGCCTTGATGCCGCCCCACTTGTAGACGTCGCCGTGGATGACGTCGACCGCACCGAGCCGCATCGCCGGCGCGAAGTCCTCGAACGCGACCACACACATGTTGGTGCACAACGGAATCCGGACCTTCTCCCGGACCCGGGCCATCCCGTCGATCCCCCAGCACGGATCTTCGAGGTACTCCAGGTCGAGCTCCTCCATGCGCATCCCGGCCCGGATCGACTCGGGCACGCTCCACGCGGCGTTGGGGTCGACCCGCAGCTCCACGCCCGGCAGCGCCGCCCGCAGTGCCCGCATGATCTCCACGTCGCCGTCAACGTCCTTGGTGCCCTTGAGCTTTACCGCGGTGAAGCCGCCGACGGCGACCACCTTCGCGGCGTGCTCGGCCAGCGCGGCAGGCAGGTCGGCGGCCGCGGCGTCCGGTGCGTCGGCGCGGGTGATCAGCGCGGTGATCGGCACGGTGTCGCGGACGCGGCCACCGATCAAGTCGGTCAGCGGACGGCCGGTGATCTTGCCCATCAGGTCCCAGCAGGCGACGTCGAGACCGGCGAGCGCGGCGTATCCGATGTACCCGTAGAAGAATGGCACCATCCTGTGGGTGGCGTGGAACTCCTCGAGCGCGAACGGGCTCTTGCCGATCAGGGAGGTGGACAGCTGCTCGGTGAGCCGGGCCACCGGGGCGCCCCACATGGTCTCGCCCCAGCCGACGTGACCGTCGTCGGTGGTGACCCGGACGACGGTGCGGGTCTCGCCGGTCTTGGTTTCGAAGGAGCTGCGGAACGGGCTGGTCAGCGGCAGGTTGACGACGTGGACGTCGATGCCGGTGATGATCATGGCTGGGGACCTCTTTCGCGGTCGGTGGACGGGACGGAATCAGCAGTGGGTGGCCCGGTCGAGACTCCGCAGTGCGGCGACGAGGCCGGCGACGCGGCGGCCGAGCAGCAGCCGGCCGGTCTCCGCGCTCGCCTCGCGCGCGTCGTCGGTGGTGCCGCCGACGCGCGGCCATTCGCCGTGCCGCTCGACGGTGAGGCCGGGGGCCGGGCTGCGATTGAACAGCGGCGGCGGGTCGGACGGGGTGAACGGCCGGTCGTCGGCGACGAGTTCGGGGTGCACGGCCAGCATCAGCGAGGTCTCGAACCAGCCCGCGTGCCCGGGGGTGCGGTCGGGCCGCTCGGCGGCGGCCGCCTCGGCGGTGGTCTCGGCGGCCAGCGTCCAGTAGGAGCATGCGGCGGCGGTGCCCTCGGCGCGCAGGGAGTGCGCCTTCACCGCCAGCCGGACCAACTCGTCGTTGCCACCGTGCCCGTTGACGATGACGATCCGCCGGAACCCGGTCTGGGCCAGCGAGTCGAGCACGTCGGCCAGCAGATCGGACAGGGTGGCCGGCCGCAGGCTCACCGCCGCGGCGAACAGGTGGTGCGGGCTGTGCCCGAACGTCATCGTGGGCAGCCGCACCCAGGTCGTGGCGTCCTGCTCCAGGTGCCGCAGCGCGCGGTCGCAGACCGCCTCCACCAACAGGAAGTCGGTGCCCAGCGGCAGGTGGTCGCCGTGCTGTTCCACCGCGCCGATCGGCAGCACGGCCACGGCGCCGTCGCCGGCCAGCGCGCGGACGGTTCCGCGGGTCAGGGTGGCGAGATACCGCACGGTCATCGAGCTGGCCTCCGATCAGGCAGGATGGGACGATGGCCGACATCCCGGGCGCACGGCACCTGCAGGCGGTCGGTCCCGAGGCACTGATCGGTGGTGTCGAACTGCTCGCCGGGTCGGTGCGGGTGGCGCTGGTGAGCCCCGCCGGCCAGATCGTGCGGCGCGCCGAGGAGGACTTCCCGGCCACCGGCGATGCGGCGGTGCTGCAGCAGACCGTGCAGGACACCGTGACCGGTTGTCTGCAGGGCAGCCCGCTGTGCGGGGTCGGCGTCGCCAGCGCCGGGCTGGTCGACCACACCACCGGGGTGCTGCGCCGCATCGACGACCAGCCCGGGTTCAGCGGCTACCCGATCGCGGCGTCGTTGACCCGGGTGCTGGGCTGCCCGGTGTTCGTCGACCACCGGGCCCGGCTTCAGGTGTTGGGCGACCGCTGGTTCGGGCACGGCGCAGGGCGGGCGTCGTTCGCCTCGGTCGCCACCGGAGACACGCTCGGCCTGGGTCTGCTGTACGAGGGCAAGGTGATCGCGCCGCTCGGCGGGCGCAGCGGTGCGCACATCACCGTCGCGGTCGGTGGCCGCCGCTGTTCGTGCGGCAACCTCGGCTGCTGGAAGACGATCGCGACGTCGGCGTGGCTGCGGCAGCAGGCCACCGCGCGCGGCCTGGGCCCGATCGACGGGGTCGGCGACCTGATCGCCGCGGCCCGCGGGGACACCGGCGCCCGACGGCTGATGGCCGACTACGCCGACAACCTCGCGGTCGGTCTGTCGTCGGTGCAGCACCTGCTCGCGCCGGGGCTCTACATCGTGCACGGTGACGCTGCCGTCGGCGGCGGCGCGTTCCTGGGCCGCATCGAGGAACGGCTGCGGGCGGTCAGCGAGTGGGCCGACTTCGCCGAACGACCCCGCGTGGTGGCCGCCGACACCGCGGCCGACGACGTCGCGCTGCTGGGCGGCGCAGGCCTGGTGCTGTCCCGGTTGTCCGGCCAGTAGGGCGGCCGTCACGCCACCTCCACGGTTCGGCGGCGCGTGCGGCGCGGATCGGGTTCCAGTACGGCGTCCAGCAGCGCCCGCGTGTACGGATCGGACGGATGGTCGAAAACCGTTGCGACCGGGCCGGACTCGACCACCTTGCCGTACCGCATCACCGCCACCCGGTCGGCGAGCTTGCGCACCACGGCCAGGTTGTGCGAGACGAACACATAGCTGAGGTGGAACTCGGCCTGCAGCGCCGACAGCAGGTCGAGCACCTGCGCCTGCACGGAGACGTCCAGCGCGCTGGTCGGCTCGTCGAGCACGATCACCTCCGGCCGCAGCGCCAGCGCCCGCGCGATCGAGATGCGTTGGCGCTGACCGCCGGAGAATTCGTGCGGGTAGCGGGAGGCGACGTCGGCGTCCAGCCCGACGGCGGTGAGCAGCTCGGCGACCCGCTGCTCGCGATCGGCCCGTCCGCGTCGTCCCCGCAGCCGTGGCTCGTGGGTGACCAGCGGCTCGGCGACGATGTCGACCACGCGCATCCGGGGATTCATGCTCGAGAACGGGTCCTGTAGCACCACCTGCAGGTCGCGGCGCAGGGCCCGCAGCTCGGCGGCGGGCAGCGTGGTCAGGTCGCGGCCGTTCACCTCGACCCGTCCGGACGTCGGCTCCAGCAACCCGAGCATCATCCGGGCCAAAGTGGTCTTGCCGGAGCCCGATTCGCCGACCACCGCCAGCGTCTCACCGGCCCGCAGCTGCAGCGAGACGTCGTCGACGGCGACCATCGGCGCGCGGCCGCGGATCGGGAACTCCTTGCGCAGTGCGACGGTGCGCAGCAGCACGTGTGGCTCACTCATGCCGGGCTCTCCTCACGCAGTCGGGGGGTGGCGGCCAGCAGCTGCCGGGTGTAGGGGTGCTTGGGGTCGGTCAGGATCGACAGCACGTCGCCGTGCTCAACCACCTCGCCGGCCCGCATCACCAGGACGTCGTCGGCCATGTTGGCGACCACGCCGAGGTCGTGGGTGATCAGCAGCAGCGCCATCTGCCGCTCCTGCTGCAGGCCGGCCAGCACGTCGAGGATCTGGGCCTGCACGGTGACGTCCAGTGCCGTCGTGGGCTCGTCGGCGATCAGCAGCCGCGGACCGGCGACCAGGGCCGTCGCGATCATGGCCCGCTGCCGCAGCCCCCCGGAGAGTTCGTGCGGGTACTGCGCCGCGCGGCGCTGCGGGTCGTCGATCCCGGCCGCCGCCAGCGCGGCCAGCACATCGTCGCGGTAGCGGGCCGCGCGGCCGCCGCGGTGCCGACACAGCACCTCCGCGATCTGGGCGCCGATCCGGCGCACCGGGTTCAGGCTGGACATCGGGTCCTGGAAGACCATCGCGATCTCGTCACCGCGGATGCCGCGCAGCTCCTTTTCGGACAGCCGCAGCACGTCGCGGCCGTCATAGGTGATCACACCGGAGGGATAGCGGGCGGGCGGTTCGGGGTTCAATCGCAGCACGCTGCTCGCGGTGGCGGACTTGCCGCTGCCGGATTCGCCGACGATCGCCAGCGTGCGGCCGGCCCGCACCTCGAACGACACGCCGCGGACGGCGTGCACGGTCCGGCCGGGTAACTCGAAGTCGACGCGCAGGTCGTCCACGGTCAGGATCGGTGCGCCCATCAGCGGTACGTCCTCGGGTCGACGGCATCGCGGATCGCGTCGCCGGTGATGTTGATGGACAGCGCGGTCAGCATCAGCGCGAACCCGGGGAACACCGCGATCCACCACGACGTCCCGAGGTAGAGCTGCCCGTCGGCCAACATCGAGCCCCAGGTCGGGATGTCGGCCGGGACGCCGAGTCCGAGGAAGCTGAGCGCGGACTCGACGACGATCGCCGAGGCCACGTTCAGCGCGGCGATGGTGATCAGCGACGCCAGCACGTTGGGCAGCAGGTGCCTGCGCATGATCGTGGCCGAGCCGACCCCGATCGCGCGGGCCTCCAGTACATAGTCACGCTCGCGCAGCGACAGCACGCTGGAGCGCGCCACCCGGGCGTAGGACACCCAGTTGGTGACCCCGAGCACGACGATCACCACCCACAGGCCGTTGCCGAGGAACGCGACCACCGCCAGCGCCAGCAGGATCGCCGGGAACGCGAGTTGCACATCGGCCAACCGCATCAGCACCCGGTCGGCCCAGCCGCCGCGGTATCCGGCGACGATGCCGATCAGGGCACCGATGGTGCCCGAGATCAGCGCGACCGCCAGTCCGACGAACAGCGAGATCCGCGCCCCGTAGATCAGCCGGCTGAGCACGTCGCGGCCGAGATTGTCGGTGCCGAGCAGGTGACCGCCGGTCCACTGCGGCGGACTGAGCCGGGTCAGCAGATCCTGCGCGTTGGGGTCGAACGGTGACAGCACCGGTGCGAGCACCGCGCACAGCACCACCAGGGCGAGCACGATCAGCGCGGGCAGCGCCAGCCGCGCCCTCAGGACGCGATGCGTCATCGGCCGAGCCTCACTCTCGGGTCGAGCAGCGTGTAGGACAGGTCGACCAGCAGGTTGACCACGACGAACACCAACGCGAAGAACAGCACCGCGCCCTGGACCAGCGCGAAGTCGCGGTTGGAGATCGCCTCGACGGTGAGCCGGCCGATCCCCGGCCAGGAGAACACCTGCTCGGTCAGGATCGCGCCGCCGAGCAGCGAGCCGAGCTCCAGGCCGGCAACGGTGACCACGGGCAGCGACGCGTTGCGCAGCCCGTGGCCGAGGACGACCTGGCTGCGGCTGAGCCCCTTGGCCGTCGCGGTGCGGATGTAGTCGGCCGAGAGCTCCTCGGCCAGCGAGGTGCGCAGCACCCGGGCCACCACGGCGATCGAGTAGATGGCCAGCGTGACGGCGGGCAGCACCAGATGCGCGGCCCCGCCGTAGCCTGCCGCGGGCAGCACGTGCAGCCGGACGGCGAACAGCAGGATGAATACGATGCCGATCCAGAACGCCGGCGTGGACTGGCCGATCAGCACGATGCCGCTGATCACCGTGTCGGTAACTCGACCCCGGTGGACGCTGGCCAGGATGCCGGCGGGCAGCGAGATCACCAGCGACAGCACGAGCGCCGCGACGGCGAGCAGCGCGGTGGCCGGCAGCCGTTCACCGATCAGCGACACGACGGGCTGGTCGAAGAAGATCGACCGGCCGAGGTCGCCGTGCAGCAGGCCACCGAGGTAATCGAGGTACTGGATGAGCAGCGGCTGGTTCAGGCCCAGTTCGGCGGCCAGCTGAGCGGCCTGTTCCCGGGTCGCGTCCGGGGGCAGCAGCAGCGCCAGCGGATCACCGGAGATCCGGACCAGCAGGAACGCGACGGTCGCGACGACGAACAGCACGATCACGGCGGAGGCGATCTTGCCGAGGACGGCGCGGCCGATATTCAGGGCGCGGATGCCGCCGGACTGTCGTTGCGCGGCGGCGCGGACCGGAGCCGGGCCGGCCATCAGGTCAGTCATCGCGCGATGCGTTCTGCAGATCCAGGTCGCCGATCACATTGGGCGTCCAGCGGACCTTGTCGTTGGAGATCACGATGGTGTCGGCTTGATAGAGGAACACGAAGGGGGCCTCCTTGTTGAACAGGTGCTGGAGGGCGCTGAACGCCTGCTGCCGGTCGGCCGGGAGGATCGAGTTCTCCTCCGCGTCGATCAGCTGATCGGCCTGGGGGTTCGACCAACGGCTCTGCCGGCGGCCGGTGCGCACGTTGGACTGGATCGGGCTGGAGCCGTCGAGCGTCCAGCCGGTGCTGGCGGCCAGGTACATCGGGCCGAGCGCCTTGCGGTTGTCGCTGGTCAGCCGCTGTGAGTAGGTCGACGCGTCGAGCAGCGACACCTTGGTGTCGACGCCGGCCTTGGTCAGCAGGCCGGCGATGGCCTGCGCGGTCATCGCATCGGCGCTGGACGCGGTGAGCGTGGTGGACAGCCCCCGCGGATGCCCGGCTTCGGCGAGGAGCCGACGGGCCAGGTCGCGGTCCCGCCGGTACGGCGCGATCGCGGGATCGAACCCGAAGGATTCCCGCGGGATCATCGTCGGCACCTCGCGGCCATGCCCGTTGAGCGTGGCCTTGACCAGCAGCGGCACGTCCATCGCGTGGTTGAGGGCCCGACGCACCCGGACGTCGGCGAAGACCGGGTCGGTGGTGTCCAGCGACAGGTAGCTCATCCGCAGGCCGGGGTAGGCACTGACCTGCACGCCCTTGTAGCCCTCGAGTTGCAGCGCGGCGTCCGGCACCAGGCCGGTGACCAGGTCCACCTCGTCGCTCTGCAGCGCGGCCAGGGCCGACGCCGGGTTCTGGATGGTCTGGATTTCCAGCTCGTCGTAGCTCGGCCTGCTTGCCCAGTGGTTGTCGTAGGCCCGCATCTTGATGCCGACGCCGCGTTTCCAGCTGTCGAACCGGAACGGGCCGGTGCCGACGGGCGCGGCGGCGAATTTCTCGTCGCCGACGTCGGCCAGGTACTTCGGCGGCACCATCACGCCGCCGAACAGCGAGAGCTTGGCCGGGATCACCGGGTCGGGGCTGCTGAGCTCGAAGTCGACGGTGTAGCGGTCGATCACCCGGACGCCGGTCACGTAGCGCAGCTCCACGATCGGCGACGCGGTCTTCGGGTCGAGCAGCCGTTCGATGCTGTATTTGACCGTCTGGGCGTCGAACCGCTCGCCGTTGTGGAAAGTCACCCCGCGGCGCAGGACGAACCGCCAATGGTGGTCGTCGATCGCGGTCCAGCGGGTGGCCAGCCGGGGCACCAGTTGGTTGTGCTCGTCGCGGGCGGTGAGCGTGTCGAACATGTTGATCAGCACGTTCATCGTCGTCATCGACCCCTGTTTCTGCGGGTCGAGCGTGGTCGGGTCGACGGCCTGCGACACCCGGATCCGGCGCCCCGCGGTGGCCGGGCTGCCGGTGTCGCAGCCGGCGAGCAGCGCGGGCATGCCGAGCAGTGGGACGGCAGCGGCGGCCGCGGTCAGCAGCCGTCGGCGGGTCAGCGGTGCCGGGAGGTTCACTGGCGCAATCTCCTACTTATATGAAACTGCGGTTTCATCTGACGAAACGCTGGTTTACCATAACTGGTGATGATGACGAGCGATAGTGGAGCGGAGAATTCACCGCGGGCGGCGGCGGTGAAGGTGCTGGACGTGCTCGCCGCGCTGTCCGAACGTGGGGGGTGCCACCGCATCGTGGACCTCGCCGCCCGGACCGAACTACCCAAGGCCACTGTGTATCGGCTGCTGCAGCACCTCGTCTCACAGGGGTTCGTGGTGGCCGAACCGGACAGCACCTACCGGATCGGCCCGCGCTTCCTCGGGATCGCGGCCGCGGCGCTCTCCGATGCGCCGTGGCGCAGGACCGTCGCGGCCGCGCTCGAGTCGCTGCGGACGGCGACCGGGCTCAGTGCGCATTTCGCTCAGCAGTACGGCGGCAATCTCGTGATCGTCGACGCGGTCGAGTCGCTGGATCCGTTCGCCATCCCGGTCCGGCCCGGGTTGACGAGTGCGATCGAGCAGACGGCGCTCGGACAGGCCATCTTCTCCGCGTCCTCGGACACCGCGGTGTCCCAGGAACCGGCGACCCATCTGCGCTGGGTGGCCGCCCCGGTGTTCCACCGGCGCGGCGAGGTGCTCGGCGCACTGGGGGTGGTCGGCACCGACTTCACGTTGGCCGATCAGGCGCTGGACCGGGTGCGCGCGGTGGTGCGGTCGGCAGCGGCCGATGCCTCGGCGGTACTCACCGCGCCGTCCTTCGGACACCGGGCGGGCACCGCCTGAGTCACCCCACGGGTGCGGTTAGCCGCGGATTTCGTTGAGGTAGTTGTAGATCGTGTAGCGGGTCACGTCGAGCCGACCCGCGACGTGGTCGACCGAATCCCGGATGAGGAAGAACCCGGCCTCGTCGAGTTCGCGGACCACCGCCGCCTTGTGGTGCTTTTTCATCTCGAGGATCCCGACGCCGACCTTGGCGATGGCACGGTCCACCAGGAACCGCTGCAGACTGTCGACGTCGGGCGGGAAAGTCTCTTCGCGTTGCGGGATCTCGATCGCGTGGGCGACCGGTTCGACACTGTTGACGCACAGACAGCCGATCGCGACACCGTCGGCGTCGCGCAGGAACAGGGTGGACGACCGGATCGGACGACCGTCGGGACTGTTGGTCCGGTAGTTGATGAGGTCTTGGGTGGTCCCCCTCCGGATCAGTCCGAGCAGCAGGTCGGTCATCGGACCACCGACGGTGCGGTGGGTGAGGTCGCCCGCGATG
>NZ_JBSFPX010000173.1:0-16262 GCF_053588415.1 Mycobacterium sp. NPDC003449 | reverse complement strand
GCCGATGCCCGTAACGATTCTGGCGGGCATCGGCTTCTCCCCGGACAAGATGCTGCAGGGCCGGCTGTTCTCCTACAACGACGCGCAGAACTACCGCCTGGGGATCAATCACCACCAGATCCCGGTCAACGCCGCCCGCTGTCCGGTGCACGCCTACCACCGTGACGGAGGGATGCGCGTCGACGGAAACTACGGCGGCACCCTGCCCTACGAGCCCAACAGTTACGGGGAGTGGCGCGAACAACCCGATTACGGTGGGTCCCCCGAACCGATCGGTGATGTCGCGGCACACAACTGGGAATTCCGCGAGGACGACGACGACTACTACACACAGCCGGGTGACCTGTTCCGGTTGATGAGCACCGATGAGCGGCAGCGGCTGTTCGCCAACACCGCCCGGTCGATGCGGGGCGTTCCGCCAGAGATTCAGCAGCGCTGGATCGGGCACTGCGCGAAGGCCGATCCGGCGTACGGCGCGGGCGTGGCGGAGGCGGTCGCGGAACTCGGTCAGGCCATCTCGGGGACCCGCAGATGAGCCAGGGCCAGCTCGAACTCGCCGACGTCGAGTTGATCGGCGCCGAGGTCACGTAACCGGGCGGTCCGCAACGACCTGGCCTGATCGCGATTGCGGTCCAGCGCGTCCTGGCCGGTGAACGTGGCCGAGGAGACCGCACGCCCCGACGTGCGGTCCAGCATCAGGCTGGCGCTGCAGAAGCCGTCGAGCTCCTCCATCGACGGCAGCACCGAGGTCCGGTAGTACTCGACCGCCCGGTCGAACAACTCCGGGCGGGCCCGCAGCCAGGTGGCCCGCACCCGGGCGCCCGGCCCGGTGGGCTGCTCGCGATGCACCACCGCGATCTCCCACTCGTCGACCGTCGCGGTGCCGGCGAACACCTCCACGGCGCGGTGGCGCACCGGTGCCACTGCGGCCTCGCTCGCCCGCATGGCCTCCTCCGAACGCCAGGCCGAGGTGGCGATGCACCGGCCGGACTCCCGGTCGACGAGCAGCGACAGGCCGACACAGCCGTCGACGGCTTGCAGCGCGGGCATGACCTCATCGCGGATGTGGGCCACACCGGCGTCGATAGCTCGTTGATCAGGTCCGGTATGCGCCATGATCGCGGTAGAGCGTGCGTACACGGTCCACCCCTTCCTGCCAGGGCGGCGCCCCGGTGGCGCCACCGGTCCAGCTCTCACCTTCCTCCGCTGCGGCGCAGGTGGCAATGGGTGCGCGACCGCCTCGTAGGCTGGCGGGGTGGACGGACAGCGGGGCGAATGCGCTGACCGGTAATGTGAGGCGGTCGAAATAGTCGCCGCTCGGCTATCCAACCACGACCACGAGGACACCAGCAACGTGCAGACACACGAGATCAGGAAGCGCTTCCTCGATCACTTCGTGAAGGCGGGCCACACCGAGGTGCCGAGCGCCTCGGTGATCCTCGACGACCCCAATCTGCTGTTCGTCAACGCGGGCATGGTGCAGTTCGTCCCCTACTTCCTCGGGCAGCGGACCCCGCCGTGGGACCGCGCGACGAGCGTTCAGAAGTGCATCCGGACGCCCGACATCGACGAGGTGGGCATCACCACCCGGCACAACACGTTCTTCCAGATGGCCGGCAACTTCTCGTTCGGCGACTACTTCAAACGAGGCGCGATCGAGCTGGCCTGGACCCTGCTGACCAACCCGGTCACCGACGGGGGCTACGGATTCGACCCGGAAAAGCTCTGGGCCACCGTCTATCTGGACGACGATGAGGCCATCACGCTCTGGCAGGAAGTGGCCGGCCTGCCCGCCGAGCGGATCCAGCGCCGCGGGATGGCCGACAACTACTGGTCGATGGGCATCCCCGGTCCGTGCGGACCGTCATCGGAGATCTACTACGACCGCGGCCCCGAATACGGCGTCGACGGCGGACCGGTCGCCAACGAGGACCGCTACATCGAGATCTGGAATCTCGTGTTCATGCAGAACGAGCGCGGCGAGGGCACCTCGAAGGAGGACTTCGAGATCCTCGGGCCGCTGCCACGCAAGAACATCGACACCGGAATGGGCATCGAACGCGTCGCCTGCCTGCTGCAGGGCGTCGACAACGTCTACGAGACCGACCTGCTGCGGCCGGTCATCGACGTCGTCGCCCGGGTGGCGCCCAGGGGCTACGGCGCGGGCCACCACGATGACGATGTGCGGTACCGGATCATCGCCGACCACACCCGCACCGCGGCGATCATCATCGGCGACGGTGTCAGCCCGGGCAACGAGGGCCGCGGATACGTGCTGCGCCGCCTGCTGCGGCGGATCATCCGGGCCGCCAAACTGCTGGGCGTCGAGCAGCCCATCATGGACGACCTGATGGTCACGGTCCGCGATGCGATGGGACCGTCGTATCCGGAACTGGCCGACGATTTCGAGCGGATCAAACGGATCGCGGTGGCCGAGGAGACCGCGTTCAACCGCACCCTGGCATCGGGGTCGCGGCTGTTCGACGACGCCGCATCGGCGACCCGCGCGGCCGGGAAGTCCACCTTGTCGGGCACCGACGCCTTCACCCTGCACGACACGTACGGATTCCCGCTGGAGCTCACCCTGGAGATGGCGGGCGAGGCGGGGCTGTCCGTCGACGAGGAGGGTTTCCGGACCCTGATGGCCGAGCAGCGGCGCCGGGCCAAGGCCGATGCCGCTGCCCGCAAACAGGCCCACACCGACCTGACCGCCTACCGCGAACTGGTCGACGCGGGCCCCACCGAGTTCACCGGCTTCGACGAATTGACCTCCCAGGCACGGATTCTCGGCATCTTCGTGGACGGTAAGCGGGTTCCCGTTGTGTCCCACGACGGCCTGGCCGGGGAACGGGTCGAGCTGATCCTGGACCGCACCCCATTCTATGCGGAGTCCGGCGGCCAGATCGCCGACGAGGGCACCATCGGTGGGACCGGGACCTCAGAAACCGCCAAGGCGGCCGTCACCGACGTGCAGAAGATCGCCAAGACGCTGTGGGCGCATCGGGTCACCGTCGAATCCGGCGAGTTCGTCGAGGGCGACACGGTCACCGCCGCGGTCGACCCGAAATGGCGGCACGGCGCCACCCAGGGACACTCCGGCACCCACATGGTGCACGCCGCGCTGCGACAGGTGTTGGGACCCAACGCGGTTCAGGCCGGCTCGCTGAACCGGCCGGGCTATCTGCGGTTCGACTTCAACTGGCAGGGCGCACTCACCGAGGACCAGCGCTCCCAGATAGAGGAGGTCACCAACGAGGCGGTCGAGGCCGACTACGCGGTGCACACGTTCAACACCGAACTCGACAAGGCCAAAGCCATGGGGGCGATGGCGCTGTTCGGCGAGAACTACCCCGACGAGGTCCGGGTGGTCGAGATCGGTGGGCCGTTCTCGCTGGAGCTCTGCGGTGGCACCCACGTGCACAATTCGGCGCAGATCGGACCGGTCACCATCCTCGGCGAATCGTCGGTCGGCTCCGGGGTGCGCCGGGTGGAGGCCTATGTGGGCCTGGAGTCCTTCCGCCACCTGGCCAAGGAACGCGCATTGATGGCCGGGTTGGCGTCATCGCTCAAGGTGCCCTCCGAGGAGGTGCCCGCCCGCGTCGCCAACCTCGTGGAGCGTCTCAAGGCGGCCGAGAAGGAACTCGACAAGGCCCGGCTGGCCAACGCCAGGGCCGCCGCAGCCGATGCGGTCGGTGCGGCAGAGGTGATCGGCAAGGTGCGGCTGGTCGCCCAACGGATGTCGGGCGGGATGTCGGGAGGCGACCTGCGCAGCCTGGTCGGCGACATCCGCGGCAAGCTGGGCGGCGACCCCGCGGTGGTCGCGCTGATCGCCGAAGGCGAGGACGACGCGGTGCCCTTCGTGGTGGCGGTCAACCCGGCCGCCCAGGACCTCGGGCTGAGGGCCGACGACCTCGTCAAACAGTTCGGGGCCGCGGTCAACGGCCGGGGCGGTGGGAAGGCCGATCTGGCACAGGGTTCCGGCAGGGGGGCGGCGGGCATCGACGCGGCACTGGCCGCGCTGCGATCCGAGATCGGCCGAGGGTAGTCGCATGCTGGCGGGACACGACCGGCAGCCCGACCGCCCCGGGGACGACGACCCGGGGCGTGGTCGCAGGATCGGCGTCGACGTCGGAACCGTCCGCATCGGCGTGGCCACCAGCGACCCGGACGGCATCCTGGCCACCCCCGTCGAGACCGTGACCCGCGACAAGCGCGACAGATCCGCCAGACACCTGCGCCGGCTGGTCCAGCTGATCGGGGAGTACGAGGCCGTCGAAGTGGTCGTCGGGCTGCCGCGCACCCTGGCCGACCGGGCCGGTTCCTCGGCCCACGACGCCGTCGACCTGGCCGACGCGCTGACCCGCCGGATCGCACCGATACCGGTGCGGCTGGCCGATGAACGACTCACTACTGTTTCGGCGCAGCGATCGTTACGCGAGGCGGGTGTCCGGGCCAGGGGACAGAAAGCGATGATCGACCAGGCGGCCGCTGTCGGCATCCTGCAGAGCTGGTTGGATCAGCGGCGCGCGGCCCTGGCCGCCCGCGGAGAGGGCACGGATGGCTGAAAAGTGGGGTGCCGATCGAGCGGAACCGGTCTCGGTGGGACCACCGCGGCGCGGCATGAGCCGGGCCGAGCGGGCCCGCAAGTCCCGCAACAACCGCAGGCGAAGCATGACCAGGGGGCTGTCGCTCGCCGCGCTGATCATCGTGGCGATCGGTGCGGTGTTCCTGGGGTCCAAACTGTGGCACAGCATATCGGGCAGCGGCAGCGACTATTCCGGCGACGGGGTCACCGATGTGGTGATCCAGGTGCACGATGGCGATTCGACGACGGCGATCGCCCAGACCCTGCAGGAGCGCAAGGTGGTGGCCACGGTCAAGGCCTTCGTCGATGCCGCGCAGGGCAATGACGGCATGTCGGCGATCCAGCCGGGTTTCTACAAGGTGCGCACCGAGATCCCGGCCACGAACGCCGTTGAGCGGCTGACCAATCCGGAGAACCGGGTGGGCAAGCTCACCATTCCGGAGGGGCGTCAGCTCGACGACATCGCCGACGTCAAGACCAATGCCGTCACCGCGGGCATCTTCGACCTGATCTCTCAGGCGTCGTGCGTCGACCTCGACGGCGCGCACCGCTGCATACCGGCCGACCAACTGCGCGAAGTCGCGAAATCCGCACCGCCCGCGGCGCTGGGCGTACCGGACTGGGCGATGGGGCCCGTCACGGCGATGGGTGCCGACCACCGGCGCCTGGAAGGGCTGATCGCGGCCGGGACCTGGAACGTGGACCCGGACGCCTCGGCCCAGGAGACCCTGTCCACGTTGATCGCGGCCAGCGCCACCACCTACTCCCAGAGCGGACTGATCGATACCGCCGCGACGATGAACATGTCCCCGTATCAGATCCTCACCGTGGCCTCACTGGTGCAGCGCGAATCCAAACCGGAGGACTTCGCGAAAGTAGCCAGGGTGATCTACAACCGGCTCGAGGAACATCGCAAACTGGAGTTCGACTCCACGGTGAACTATCCGCTGGACCGGCAGGAAGTCGCCACCACGGACGCCGACCGGGCGCATCCGACCCCGTGGAACACCTATGCGCGCGAAGGGCTTCCGCAGACCCCGATCTGCTCGCCCAGCACCGACGCGCTGGCCGCGGCCGAGCGTCCAGCCGCGGGTGACTGGTTGTACTTCGTGACCATCGACCTGCAGGGGACCACGTTGTTCACCCGCGACTACGACCAGCACCTGGCCAATATCGAACTCGCACAGCACAACGGTGTGCTCGACAGTGCGAGATAAGCCCAGGAAAGCCGCCGTACTCGGCTCGCCGATCGCCCATTCGCGGTCACCGCAGCTGCACCTGGCGGCCTACCGGGAACTGGGGCTGGCCGGCTGGACTTACGAACGCATCGAGTGCACCGCCGAACAACTGCCCGGCCTGGTGGGCGGCCTCGGCCCGGAGTGGGTCGGGCTCTCGGTCACCATGCCCGGCAAGTTCGCCGCGCTGCGGTTCGCCGACCGGCACACCGAGCGGGCCGCACTGGTGGGCTCGGCCAACACCATGGTCCGGATTCCGTCCGGGGGCTGGCGCGCCGACAACACCGACGTCGACGGTGTGATCGGTGCGCTCGGCACGGCCGGGACGGCGGCGCTGGTGGTGGGTTCGGGCGGTACGGCCCCGGCCGCCGTCGTGGGACTGGCCGAACTCGGGGTGCAGCGGATCACCGTCGCCGCCCGCGACGAGGCCAAGGCGGCCCGGCTCGTCGACCTGGCCGGCCGGTGCGGCGTGCGCGGCGAGTGGTGCGATATCGGCGGACCGGACCTGGCCGCGGTCGCGGCGGCGGCGGCCGTCGCGGTGAGCACGATCCCGGCCGACGCCGCGGCGCCCTATGCGCGGGCCCTGTCCACCGTGCCGCGACTACTCGACGCCATCTACGATCCGTGGCCGACCCCGCTGGCGTCGGCCGTGCGGGCCGCAGGCGGCGAGGTGATCGGCGGTCTGGAGATGCTGCTGAACCAGGCGGTGACCCAGGTGGAACTGTTCACCGGGAGGTCCGCACCCGTGGCGGCGATGCGCTCGGCCCTGTTCGGCTGAGCCGCAATTTGGCGTCCCGAACGGGCACCGGCCGCGCTTAGCCTCGATTGATGGGAGTGGGGGCTGCCGTCGTCGGGCTGGCATGGCTGGTAGCGCTCGGCGTCTACGACGCCACCCGGCGACGGCTGCCGAACTGGCTGACCCTGCCCGGTGCGGCAGGCATTCTCGTCGCCGCCGCTTCGACCGGTCACGGTGCCGCGGCGCTGGCCGGTGCGGCCGCACTGGCCACGCCGTATCTGCTGGTGCATCTGCTCTCACCGCGGGCGATGGGTGGCGGTGACGTCAAACTGGCACTCGGGTTGGGCGGGTTGACCGCCGTATTCGGGCCCGAGGTGTGGGTGTTGGCGGCGCTGGGCGCGCCTGTGCTGACCGCGGTGCTGGCGTTCGTCGCGGCGGCGCGGGGTCGCGTCACCGTTCCGCACGGCCCGTCGATGTGTGTGGCCAGCGCCGCCGCCATCGGTGCGGTGCTGTTGTGACACCGTCGACCGTGAACATGATGGCGAGTTTTCGCTGAATCTTGACCATCATGTTCACGGTCGGCGCCGAAAACCAGGGCAAAACCCGGCGTGGGAGAATAGCGGCCGTGTTGCGTTGGACCACAGCTGGTGAATCCCACGGCCGCGCCCTGGTGGCCATGCTCGAAGGGATGGTCGCCGGCGTGCCGATCACCTCCGATGAGATCGCGGAGCAGCTCGCGCGCCGCCGCCTCGGCTACGGCCGCGGTGCGCGGATGAAGTTCGAGCGCGACCAGGTCACCATGCTGGCCGGGGTCCGGCACGGGTTCACCCTCGGTGGCCCGATCGCGGTCGAGGTCGGCAACACCGAATGGCCGAAATGGGAGACCGTGATGGCGCCCGACCCGGTCGACCACGACCAGCTCGACGTGGCCCGCAACGCGCCGCTGACCCGCCCGCGACCCGGACACGCCGACTACGCGGGCATGCTCAAATACGGCTTCGACGACGCCCGGCCGGTTCTGGAACGGGCCAGCGCCCGCGAGACCGCCGCGCGGGTCGCCGCGGGCACCATCGCCAGGGCGTTCCTGCGCCAGGCGCTCGGCGTCGAGGTGATCTCGCACGTCATCTCCATCGGCGCCTCCAAGCCCTACGACGGTGCCCCGCCGCAGCCCACCGACCTGGAACGGATCGACGAAAGCCCGGTTCGCGCGTTCGACGAAGAGGCAGAGCAATCGATGATCGCCGAGATCGAAGCCGCCAAGAAGGACGGGGACACCCTCGGCGGCGTCGTGGAGGTCGTCGTCACCGGCCTGCCCATCGGGCTGGGGTCCTTCACCAGCGGAGACAACCGTCTCGACAGCCAGTTGGCGGGTGCGGTGATGGGCATCCAGGCGATCAAGGGTGTGGAGATCGGCGACGGTTTCGAAACCGCCCGCAGGCGCGGCAGCGTCGCGCACGACGAGATGTATCCGGGCCCCGACGGTGTGCTGCGCTCGACCAACCGCGCGGGCGGCCTTGAGGGCGGTATGACCAACGGCCAGCCGCTGCGGGTGCGGGCCGCGATGAAGCCGATCTCGACCGTTCCGCGGGCCCTGGCCACCGTCGACATGGCGACCGGCGAGGAGGCCGTCGCGATCCACCAGCGCTCGGATGTGTGCGCAGTGCCCGCGGCCGGCGTCGTGGTGGAGACCATGGTCGCGCTGGTGGTGGCCCGCGCCGCGCTGGAGAAGTTCGGCGGGGATTCGCTGACCGAGACCCGGGCCAACATCGATGCTTATGTGCGCGCGGTGCGCACGCGAGGAGCACAACCGCCGGACGCCGAGCCGGCGGCGCGGGCGCTGGGCTGATGGCCCCGCGCGCCGTATTGATCGGGCTCCCGGGCTCGGGCAAGTCCACGATCGGCCGGCGTCTGGCCAAGGCGCTCGCGCTGACCATGCTCGACACCGACGCCGCGATCGAGGAGACCACGGGCCGCACCATCGCCGCCATCTTCTCCGAGGACGGTGAGCCGGAGTTCCGGCGGATCGAGGAGGAGGTCATCCGCGCGGCGCTGGCCACCCACGACGGTGTGCTGTCGCTGGGCGGCGGCGCGGTGATGACCCCCGGTGTGCGGGACGCGCTGTCCGGGCACACGGTGATCTACCTGGAGATCAGCGCGGCCGAAGGGGTGCGCCGGACCGGTGGGTCCACGGTGCGTCCGCTGCTGGCCGGCGGCGACCGCGGCGAGAAGTTCCGCGCCCTGATGGCCCAGCGGGTGCCGACCTACCGCCGGGTGGCCACGATGCGGATCAACACCAACCGGCGCAACCCGGGCGCGGTGGTGCGCACGATCGTCTCGCGGTTGGAGAACCCGCAGCCGCAGAAAACCGCGGCGAACAAGCCGCGCCGCCGGCGTCGCCGGCCCCCGTGGCGGCGCGGCCCGGCGCCAAGCACCGAGTCCGACGGCAGTAAGGCGGCCACCATCCAGATACCCACCCCAGCGGCCCTGGCCGCTCGCAACGCGGAGCGACATCATGACTGAGCCGGTAATCGTCGAGGTGCTGGTGGACCGGCCCTACCCGGTGATCATCGGGACCGGGCTGCTCACCGAGCTGAGCCGGACCCTGCAGGGGCGGCACCGGGTCGCCATCCTGCACCAGCCGACGCTCGCCAAGACCGCCGAGGCCGTCCGGGCCCATCTCGCGGACGGCGGGGTCGACGCTCACCGCATCGAGATCCCCGACGCCGAATCGGGTAAGGAACTGCCGGTCGTCGGCTTCATCTGGGAAGTGCTGGGCCGCATAGGGATCGGCCGCAAGGACGCCATCGTCAGCCTCGGCGGGGGAGCGGCGACCGACGTCGCCGGGTTCGCCGCCGCGACGTGGCTGCGGGGGGTGGACATCGTGCACGTGCCCACGACGCTGCTCGGCATGGTCGACGCGGCCGTCGGCGGCAAGACCGGGATCAACACCGACGCCGGCAAGAACCTGGTGGGCGCCTTCCATCAGCCCGCCGCCGTCCTGGTCGACCTGGCGACACTGGAAACGTTGCCGCGCAACGAGATTGTGGCCGGCATGGCCGAGATAGTGAAGGCCGGATTCATCGCCGACCCGGTGATCCTGGACTTGATCGAGGCCGACCCCGACGCCGCGCTCGACCCGTCCGGATCGGTGCTGCCGGAACTGATCCGGCGCGCTGTCGCGGTCAAGGCCGAGGTGGTGGCCGCCGACGAGAAGGAATCGCAACTGCGCGAAATCCTCAACTACGGCCACACTTTGGCCCACGCCATCGAGCGGCGCGAGCGCTACAAGTGGCGCCACGGCGCAGCGGTGTCGGTGGGCCTGATGTTCGCCGCCGAGCTGGGCAGGCTGGCCGGCCGGCTCGACGACGCGACCGCCGACCGGCACCGGTCGGTGCTGAGCGCGCTGGGACTGCCGGTCAGCTACGACGGCGATGCCCTGCCGCAACTGCTGGAGTACATGGCCGGCGACAAGAAGAACCGCGCCGGAGTGTTGCGGTTCGTGGTGCTCGACGGGCTGGGCAAGCCGGGCCGCCTGGAGGGGCCCGACCCGTCACTGCTGGTCGCCGCCTACGCGGAGGTGGCGCGGGACTGAGCGCCGGTCAGTTCTGGCGCGGCTGATCGGGGTAATCGACCGGGGTGGTCGCGGTGGTGTCGGTGCTGTCCTGGCCGCCGTTGGCGTTCACCGCGGCGAACACATCGGTGTCGGCGCGGCCGTCGTCGGCGTGGCTGCCGTGATGGCGGACCACCTGCGGGGTGCCGCGGTCCACCAGCCAACGGCCGATCGTCACACCGGCCACCGCGACCAGGAACACCAGCAACGCGGTGAAGGCGGCGAACGTGGTGACCTCGTTGAGCAGCGCATCGGTGTACACGCTCTTGTAGAACAGCCCGATGAACCAGGCCACCAGGCCGCTGAGGATGCCTGCGCACAGGCCGGCCAGCAGCCAGGTCATCGCCAGATCGGCGCGGCGGTCCGGGTCGGGGTTGCGGCGCGCGTCGGAACGCCCGTCCAGCAGGCCCCAGATCGCGACGCCGATACCGAACACCACGAGCAGCGCGATGCTGAACCAGATGGCGTTGCCCGGTGAGGCATTGATCAGTGCTCCCTGTACCAAGCGCACGATGACCATCGCCGTTGCGAACACCACTCCGCGCAGTAACCACTTGCTCATGGGGGCACAGCGTAGCGAGTAGCGTCACAGACCGTGACTATTTCCCAGCGCAGGGACCGGCTGCGGGAGCGGCTCGAGGCCGCCGATCTGGACGCCATGCTGGTAACCGACCTGGTCAACGTGCGCTACCTGTCGGGCTTCACCGGCTCCAACGCGGCGCTGCTGATCCGTGTCGGCGATGCCACGCCGGTGCTGGCCACCGATGGCCGCTACCGGACCCAGGCCGCGCAGCAGGCCCGCGACGCCGAGGTGATCATCGAACGCGCGTGCGCGCCGTGTCTGGCCCGCCGGGCCGCCGCGGACGGCATCCGCCGGGTGGGGTTCGAAAGCCATGTGGTGACCGTCGACGCCTACACCGCCCTGGCCGAGGCGGCCGGCGACGGCGTCGCGCTGGTGCGGGCTGCGGGCATCGTGGAGGCGCTGCGCGAGGTCAAGGACGCCGGTGAGATCGCGTTGCTGCGGCTGGCCTGTGAGGCCGCCGACGCCGCGCTGGCCGACCTGGTGGAACGGGGCGGGCTGCGGCCCGGCCGCACCGAGAAGGAGGTGCGCCGCGACCTCGAGGCGTTGATGCTCGACCATGGCGCCGACGCCCCGTCGTTCGAGACGATCGTGGCGGCCGGGGCCAACTCGGCCATCCCGCACCACCGGCCCACCGATGCGGTGCTGGCCGCCGGTGACTTCGTCAAGATCGACTTCGGGGCGCTGGTGGCCGGTTATCACTCCGATATGACCCGCACCTTCGTGCTGGGGCAGGCCGCGCAGTGGCAGCTCGACATCTACGAGCTGGTGGCCGCCGCGCAGCGGGCCGGCCGCGACGCGCTGGCGCCCGGCGTCGCGCTCAAGGCGGTCGACGCCGCATCGCGCCAGGTCATCGCCGATGCCGGCCATGCGGAGAACTTCGGTCACGGTCTCGGGCACGGGGTCGGACTGCAGATCCACGAAGCGCCGGGAATCGGCGCCGCGGCCGCCGGTACACTGCTTGCTGGTTCTGCGGTGACCGTCGAACCAGGTGTGTACTTGCCCGATCGCGGCGGTGTCCGCATCGAGGACACCCTGGTCGTCGGCGAGTCGGCACCCGACCTACTTACCCGGTTCCCCAAGGAACTGGCCATCCTGTGACTGACAGCTAGGAGCTACCCCGACCATGGCATCGACTGCCGACTTCAAGAACGGTCTCGTCCTGCAGATCGACGGCCAACTGTGGCAGATCGTCGAATTTCAGCACGTCAAACCCGGCAAAGGCCCGGCCTTCGTGCGTACGAAGCTCAAGAACGTGATGTCCGGCAAGGTGGTCGACAAGACCTACAACGCCGGTGTGAAGGTCGAGACCGCCACGGTGGACCGGCGCGACGCCACCTATCTGTACCGCGACGGCAGCGATTTCGTGTTCATGGACTCCGAGGATTTCGAGCAGCACCCGCTGCCCGAGTCGCTGGTCGGCAGGGCCGCGGGCTTCCTGCTGGAGAGCCTGCCGGTGCAGATCGCCTTCCATGAGAGCGCGCCGCTGTACCTTGAGCTTCCGGTGTCGGTCGAGCTTGTGGTGTCTCACACCGAGCCCGGGCTGCAGGGCGACCGCTCCAGCGCAGGCACCAAGCCCGCCACCATGGAGACCGGTGCCGAGATTCAGGTCCCGCTGTTCATCAATACCGGTGACAAGCTCAAGGTGGACACCCGCGACGGCAGTTATCTGGGCCGGGTGAATGCCTAGCTCGGGCGAGCGGAGCGACGGGATGTCTAGCTCGGGCGAGCGGAGCGACGGGAATGTCTGACCGTCGGGGTGACCGGGGGCGACATCAGGCCCGCAAACGCGCCGTCGACGTGTTGTTCGAGGCCGAGGCGCGGGAGCTGAGCCCGGAGGCGGTGGCCGACGCCCGCGCCGCCCTGGCCGAGGACCAGTCCGACATCACGCCGCTCAATCCGTACACCGTCACGGTGGCGCGCGGGGTGACCGAACATGCCGCCCACATCGACGATCTGATCTCGGCGCACCTGCAGGGCTGGACCCTGGAACGGCTGCCCGCGGTGGACCGGGCGATCCTGCGGGTCGCGGTCTGGGAGTTGTTGCACGCCGATGACGTCCCTGAGCCGGTGGCGGTGGACGAGGCGGTCGAGTTGGCCAAGGAACTGTCCACCGACGAGTCACCCGGATTCGTCAACGGCGTGCTGGGCCAGGTGATGTTGGTGACCCCGCAGATCCGCGCGGCGGCGCAGGCGGTGCGGGGCACGTCAGAGGGCTGAGCTCCGACCCGGCTGCCACACTTGCCCGATCACGTCGAGGAACCGCTGTCCGGTGGGCGGTGGTTCGGTGCCGCTCCACGCGATCGCCATCGGAACTCCGGGCGCCCCGTGCACGTCACGGAATACGACGCCGGGACGGGTCGCCCGGGCCACCCCGCGAGTGACGAACCCGATCCCGGCGCCCGCGGCCACCAGACCGGCGAGCGTCGTCACCGGTGTGGCCTCCTGCACGATGCGGGGTTCGACGCCGGCGCTGCGGAAGCAGCCGATCAGCTTGTCGAACAGCACCGGCCCGACACCGCGTGGCGCGGCCAGCAACGGTTCGCCGGCCAGGTCGGCGAAGCCGATGTCGGCGGGCTCGGCGAGCGGGTGCCCGGCCGGCAGGGCCAGCACGAGCGGTTCGTCGGGCAGGGTCAGGCAGTGCAGTTGGGTCCGCGTCACGGGCGGGTGCAGTACGCCGAGATCGATCTCGCCGCGGTCGAGGGCCTCCTCGACGGCGGGGGAGTTGATCTCGACCAGATCGATGGTGACGTCGGGAAAGGTGTTGCGGTACCGCTGGATCGCCCGGGGTAACCGGGTGTAGGACGCGATCACGGTGAAGCCGAGCCGCAGTCGGCCGTGCTCTCCGCGTTGGGTGCGCCGGGCGATGTCGACCGCCTGCTCGCCGTGGGAGAGCACCGCGCGTGCCGGCCCCAGGAAAGCCGTCCCGGCCGTGGTGAGCCGGACGCCGCGGCGGTCGCGGTCCAGCAGGGTGGCACCCACATCGCGTTCCAGTGTCCGGATGCGTTGGCTGAGCGCGGGCTGGCTCAGGTGGAGCTCGGTGGCGGCACGGCCGAAGTGCAGGGTCTCGGCCACCCGGACGAAGCACTCCACCGACCGCAGGTCCATGCTGTGATCGTATTTCACTATCACGGGTCATGAACTACCGATTGATCCCGAATCAGGAATGGTCGACGCTGGTCGCATGATCGCCATCCGTACCTGCGTCCTCTGTCTCACGGTCGTGGTGGCGCTGGGCTGTGCGGCCCCGGCGGCCGGGCCGCCGGCCGTCACGATCGATCGGTTGGTGGTGCTCTCCGACGGAGACCATCTGGCGAGTACCTATGCGGACGGAGTCCTGGCGCCCGTCGATCGGGACCGCCGCGATCTGCTGAGCACGGTCAGTGTGCGGGACGGCGTGGTGGTCACCGCGGATGTCGAGGTGTCGAATTCGGTGACCGCCGCGCCGGAGGTGCTGGCGTTGACACCCGATGGTGCAACGGCATTCGTCGCGGAGCGACTCGGACAGCGCCGCCCCGGCGATCGCCTGGCGCGGGATCTGCCCGCCGGGGACCGGCTGTTCGCGGTGGATCTGGACGACCGGCAGAACCCGGTGCTCGCCGATATCGCCACGATCGCCTCCGCGCCGGAGGCGTTGGCGGTCCATCCGGATGGGTCCCACATCGCGGTGGTGTCGAACCCGGCGGACACCTCGGTGCTGCAACTGGTGCGGTGGAATGCCGACGGATTCGGCGCCGTCGAGCACTTCGACCTCGGCGGGGCCGTGACTGCGACCAATGTGCACTGGCATCCGAGCGGGCGGGCCCTGGCGGTCAACCTCGACGGTCGCGACCGGGTGGCGTTCTTCACCGTCGACACCTCGTCACCGGGCCGGCCCGAGCTGGCCCGGTGGGGCGAGCCGGTGGCCACCGGAGCGGATCCGTTCGTGGGCCGGTTCAGCCCGGACGGCCGTCACTACCTCACCTCGGACTGGGGCCGTGACCTCACCACGACGGCGCTGGAGCAGCGGCTGCCCGCCGGGCGCTCGACACTGAGCGTGATCCGCGTCGGAGAGCCGGGTGTCGAGCAGCCGCGGGTCGTCGGGGGTGCGGAGTCCGACAAGTCGGCGGAGGGGTTGGCGATCAGCCCGGACGGTCGCTGGGTGGCGACGGTGAACATGCGCGGCACCGGGGTACCCGCCGGGTCGCCCGCACATGACGACCACGCGACCGTGAGCCTGCTGCGGTTGGATGCCGAGACCGGTCAGCTGACCAAGATCGGCGACTACCGGCTGGACGGGGTGCTGCCGGAAGGCGGCACATTCGACGCCAGTGGACAGTATTTCGTGGCCACGGTGTTCGGCGGCCCGCCCGGGTTGCAGGTGTACCGGCTCGGCCCCGAGGACGCGCCGGGATTGACTGCCGTGCAGCGTATTCCGCTGCCGCACGGGGTGCATCACGTGGTCGCCGGCTGAACCGCGGCCCCGGGGGCTGGGCAGATTTACACTCAGTCGGATTGTAAATTCTTGGTCGCATCCGGGTAGCGCAATACCGCCGCCGAGTCGGGTTTATGCAGGTGAGAGCCGGTCCGCGGCGGCGTAATCAGTTAACCTGAACCCGAGCCGGTTTCGCGACGGTGCGACGCCGGTGCGGCCGCCTTACGGTGTTTTGCGTGTCGCAGCCCGACCCGACCCCGATCCGCCGCCCGCGCGCCGACCAGGCTCGCGTGGTGGCCGACGTCCTGCGCCATCAGATCTACGAGGGCGCCTATGACGGCGGCCTGCCCGCCGAGGCGGACCTCGCCGCCGAATTCTTCGTCTCCCGCAACACCGTCCGGGAGGCCTTGGCCGTCCTCAAGAACGAGGGACTCATCGAACGCGGCACCAAGGTGGGCACCCATGTGGCCGTCCGGAAATTCGACCACGGACTCGACCTTCTGGTCGGCCTCAAGGAGACGTTCAAGGACTACGGCGAGGTCCGCAACGAGGTGCGGGCGGTGCAGCGGCTGTCCGCCCCACCGGCGGTGGCACGCAAACTCGCGCTGGAACCGGGTTCGCAAGTGGTGTTCATCGAGCGACTGCGCTACCTCGGTGACCTGCCGCTGTCGCTGGACCTGACCTATCTGGTGCCCGATATCGGCGATCAAGTGGTCGGATTCCCTTTGGAGAGCAACGACATCTTCGCGCTGATCGAACGGGTCAGCGGCCGCCGGCTCGGCGGGGCGAGCTTCGCCATGGAGGCGGTGTCGGCCGACCCGCATTCGGCTGCCACGCTGCAGCTGCCCGCCGGGGCCGCGCTGCTGATGGCCGAACGGCTGACCAGCCTCGACGACGGCAGGCCCGTCGACCTTGAGTACATCCGCATGCGCGGTGACCGGATCACCATGCGCGGCAACCTGATGAGGAGTGACATATGACGCTGATCAATCAGCGCGCCGATGTTCCGGTGACGATCGACGAATCCCTGTGCATCGAGGGCTGCACGCTGTGCGTCGACGTGTGCCCGCTCGACTCTCTGGCGATCAACCCGGACAACGGC
>NZ_JBSFPX010000172.1:0-16366 GCF_053588415.1 Mycobacterium sp. NPDC003449 | reverse complement strand
TCCTCATCCGACAAGGCTCGCGGATTTCCGTGTGCGTTCGCCCGAATATGTAGTGCGCAAAGCCATTCCAACAAGGCGTGCGTTCCCTGACCCGCGCGTGACATCAGGTCGGTGACGCGGGCGGCGACCGCGTCACCGACCGCCCCGGTCGTCGCCGCGCCGCCCAGATCCGGTGGGCGCAGACGCTCGTCGACAAGCACATCGGCGACCGCCCGCTCGACGGTCGCGGCCGCGGACGCCAGGCCGAGGTGGTCGAGCAGCATGGCCGCGGACAGGATCAGGCCGATCGGATTCGCCTGCCCCGTGCCCGCGATGTCGGGGGCCGCCCCGTGCGCGGCCTCGAACATGGCATGGTCGCCGCCGATGTTCGCGCCGGGAGCCAGCCCTATCCCACCGGCGAGGCCGCCGCAGACATCGGACAGGATGTCCCCGTACTGGTTGTCGAGGATGATGACATCAAGCAGCTCAGGGGATTTGGCCAGGCACAACCCCACCGCATCGACCATCATGTCGTCGAACGGAACGTCCGGGTTCTCCTCGGCCACGGCCGTGGTGGCGGCCAGCATCAGCCCGTCGGCGAGATTGAGGACGTTCGCCTTGTGCCCGAGCGTGACTCGGCGGCGCGACTTCGCGCGGGCCCAGGCGAAGCTGTAGCGGGCGAGCCTGCGGGTGGCCGCATCCGTGACGAGTTTGACGGCCTCGGCCGCCAGATCGCCGATGCGGTGCTCGATCCCGGCGTAGAGCCCCTCGGTGATCTCGCGCATGATCACCACGTCGATCTCCGGGGCGCGGGCCGCGACGCCGGGGAATGCCCGTACCGGCCGGACGTTGACGAAGAGTTCGAGTTCCCTGCGCAGGGCGTTGTTGACGCTCGGGTACACCACATCGCGGCCATCGCGCCGTTTGGTGATCCGGCCGGTGCCCTTGGGCGCCACCAGCGGCGCCTTGAGCACCGCGTCGGCGCCCCGCAGTATCTCCAACGTCGGCTCCGGCAGCGGATCGCCGCACGACCGCACGGCCGCGGCGCCCGCCTCGGCGAAGACGTAGTCGAGGCCCGGCCCGGCCGCCCGCAACACGGTGAGCGCGGCGTCGGTGATCTCGGGGCCGATCCCGTCGCCGGGTACGACAGCGATTGTGGGCATCTCAGCGAGTTCCTCCCATGGTTCGTAGTGCGGCCAGTGAGGTCGCGGCCGCCGCCCTGCTGTCGGCGCCCTGGTGGTGCTCCAGGGTCAACCAGCCCCGGTACTCCAGCCGCCGCAACAGCGCCAGGAAGCCGGCGACGTCGTAGCCGCCCTCGCCCAGCGGACCGCGGTGCGAGTCGGCGAGCTGCACGTGGCGCAGCAGCTCCCGCGCGTCGGTCGCGGCGCCGGCGACGCTCTGCTCCTCGTTGCAGGCGTGCCACAAGTCGAACACCAGGCCCACCCCCGCCATCGGCCGCGATTCCAGGCCGAGGAACTCCTTCGCCGCACCGACCGTCGGCAGGAAACCACCACTCTGGGGCTCGACGAGGATCTCCTGCCCGCCCTCGGCCGCCCGCGCACCCAGTTCGGCGATCGCTTCCCGGGCCCAATCACGTTGCAGGGCTTCGCTACCGGCGTTCATCTCGCCTTTGGTACGGCCCAGCGTGACGGGCACACCGGTGGCGACGGCCAGGTCGACGATGCCCCGCACCCGCTGCCTGGCCCGCGACCGCGCTCCCGCGTCGAGGGTGGTGAAGGTGAGCCCGTCATCGCCCGACACCGGGCCGGTGGCCAGGGCGGCGATGCCCAGCCCGCGCCCGCGTACCTGCTCGATGACGCCGGCCGAGGCGGCCGCGTCGGCATCGCGAACCTGGATCTCCACGCCGTCGTAGCCCAATTCGGCCAATCCGTCGAGGGCGGCCGGCAACTCGGCCCGGTAGGCGAGGTCGGGTATCTCGCGGCACTCCGGTGAGGAGATCGTGTATGCCACCGGCCAGCCCGTCCTACCCGCTCGGGTCATCGGACCTCCTTGTTCGTATTCTCAAGCGAGACAAACGCATCAAGCTGTTCGCCGCGGACGGCCTGACCGGCCTGCGCGGAGTGGTAGGCCGCGAACACCAGCCCCAGGGTGCGCAGGTTGTCGGCGGGGGTCGTCTCGATCCGGCCCTCGCCGCGCAGCGACGCGACGAATGCGGCGATCGCGGCGGCGTAGCTGTCCTGGTAGGCGCTCCCGGCCGGCTCGTGGGCGATGCGGGATTCGGTCCCGGCGGGCCCGTCGACGACCACGGTCAGCCGCCCGCTCCGGTCGATGAACGCCGAGCCCCGGTTTCCTTCGACGGCGACGTCTTCTGAGCCGGCCGGCGGATCCGGATAACCCTTGGCCGCGTAGCTGCGTTCGAGGACGACGGTGCGTCGCGGGTACCCGAGCACGACCAGGGCGCAGTCCTCCCCGCGGATCTGTGGGCTGACCCGGTGCAGACGCGCGTACACCTCCGTCGGCTCGCCGAACAGGAACCGCGCGACATCGATCTGATGGATGACCGATTCCAGGATCAGCAGCCGCCGCGCATCGGCGAAGAACGGTTGCCGGCCAAGGCTGTACGGCACGTCCGGGTGACGGCCGGTGGTGACCGTGCCGGCGAACCGGGTGGCCAACCGGGCCCAGTGCACGTCCCCGAGTTCGCCCAGCGCGGCGCGCAGGGCGCGGTACCAGGACCGGTAGCGCCAGTTCTCGTGCACCATGACCGGGATGCTCGTGGCGGCCGCCGCGCACACGATGCGGCGCGCCTCGTCGAGATCGCCTGCGAGGGGTTTCTGGCACATGACCGGCAGCCCCCGGGTGAGCGCCGCCTCGACGTAACTCCGGTGTGTCGCGGGCGGCGAGGCGATGTCCACCACGTCGACGGCGCCGGAGTCCAGCATCTCGGTGACGGTGCCGAACACCTCCCCCACGCCCAGTGCATCGGCGCGTTCGCGGGTATCGCCGTCGGCGCTGACCAACCCGACGACGTCGGCGCCTGCCGACCGCCACCCGCGCACGTGCATCGGCGCGACGAACCCCGCACCGACCAGCCCCACCCGCATCCGTTCGGTCACCGCGGCACCGCCGCGGGACCTATCTCCCCGAGCATCGACAACGGCAGTTCCCGTGCCATGTGGCGGATCTCGGCCACACTGAACCCATGTGCGCCGAGCCCGGTGACCAGGTCGGCGAATCCGTCGAGTGGGTGCGGCTGGTCGGGCTGGCCGAGATCGCTGCCCAAAATCGATGATTCGCAGCCGACTTCGCGGATCCGGGCCGCGGTCCCGGCGAGGTCGGTGACGCTGTGCGCCCGCGAAACCAGACGCTCCAGCGCCACCCCGGATGCGCTCAGCTCCTTCTGCGCGGCCACCTCGATGTGGTTCACCCGGTGCTCGGGATGGGTGACCACCACCTTGCCCTCCCGGCGGCGGGCGTACTCGGCGACCGCGAGCACTTCGCGCTGCCCGAGGTGTCCGGTGCACAACACCGCGTCCGCCGCGATCACCTGATCGATGACCTCGACAACCTCGTCGCGCAACGCGCCCCGGTCGGTCAGCACGGGCAGGGGCGGACCCGAGGGACCGTCGACGGCGTCATGGGTGGGCAGCCAGACGATGCGTCCACCCATGGCCAGGGCCGCGGCGACCACGTGCGGGTTGATCCCACCGACCGAACGGTTCAGCGCGACCCCGCCCCACACCCGGATTTCCGGCACCACCTCCTGCATCAGCGCGGCGACGTCCACGGTCACCACGTGGTGCGACTTCGCCACGAAACCGGCCAGTCCCACGTTGCGGGCGTCCTCGGCGAGCCTGCGCCAGGTCATCAGGCGGGGGCGGACATCCGGCCCGGCGTGCACGTGGAAGTCGACCAGGCCGGTCACCGCCGATCGGGCGCCTGCGGGCCGGCTCACGGTGACCCGATCACGATAAGGTCGTCGGCCTCAACACCCAACCACGGCTTGTCGCCGGGTCGCAGCGCCTGCCCGACCGACGTGCGCACCTGCAGCGACGTTCCGAACGCCTCGACGAGATACTCCCGGGTGTCACCGAAGAAGGCCGCCTTGGCCACGGTTCCGCGATGGGACTGCGCCGGCGCATCGGCCGCGGGCTCGTCGGCGCACAGCCGGATGTTCTCGGCGCGCAGGCAGGCCACGACATCCGCGTCGCGCACGACGTCGGTGGTCGCCCGGCCCGCCAGGGTGGTGCCGTCGGGCATCTCGACATGCACTGTGCTGCCGGGTGATACGGTGTCCAGCGCCCGGCAGTCCATCAGGTTGCTGGTGCCGATGAAGCGGGCGACGAACGGTGTGCGGGGATTGGCGTAGACCTCCTCCGGCGCACCGACCTGGTGCAGCACCCCGTCGGACATCAGCGCGATGCGGTCCGACATGCTCATCGCCTCGGCCTGATCGTGGGTGACGTAGAGGGCGGTGAGGCCGAGTTTCTGCTGCAGTTCACAGATGTCGAGGCGCATGCGCTCGCGCAGCTTGGCGTCCAGATTGGACAGCGGCTCGTCGAGCAGCAGCAGTGACGGGTTGTAGGCCACCGCGCGGGCCAGGGCCACCCGCTGCTGCTGACCTCCGGACAGTTCGGCCGGGTAGCGGTCGATGTAGTCGGCCATGTGCACCAGATCGAGGGCTTCGCGCACGTTCGCGGTGAGCCGGTCCTTGCCGACCTTGCGGGTGCGTAGCCCGTATCCGACGTTGCGGCCCACCGTCATATGGGGCCACAACGCATACGACTGGAATACCAGGCCGATGTCGCGGTGGTTGGACGGCACGCTGATGCCGTCGTCCCCCGATGAGACCAGCCGGTCACCGATGTGGATGGAGCCGGTGGTCGGGGCGTCGAAACCGGCCACCATCCGCAACGTGGTGCTCTTGCCGCAGCCACTCGGACCCAGCAGCGAGACGAATTCGCCGTCGGCGACGGCGAGTTCGACGTCGGCGACGGCGGTCACCTCGCCGTAGGTCTTGGAGATATGGGACAGCGTCAGTCCTGGCATCAGCGGAGTCCTTCGGGTGGGTGCGCCATCAGCTGCGATGGGTGAGGTTGACGTGCGTGAGCCGTTGGACCAGGGCCAGGAAGGCGATGGTCAGCACGGTGAGGGTGAGTGCCAGCGCGGCGAGTTCGCCGTTGTTGCCCTGCCCGTACATCTCCAGCATCAGCACGGAGTTGACCACGTTGCCGCTGGAGTACAGCAGCACCGACGAACTCAGCTCGCGGAACATGGCGATGAACATGATCGTGAAGCCCGCCACCATCCCCGGCGCCAGCAGCGGCAGCACGATGGTCCGCAGCACCCGGAAACCACCGGCCCCTGCAATGGCCGCACTGTGTTCGAGGTCTTCGTGCAGCTGCTCCAAACTCGCCTCGACCGCCCGCATTCCGTACGGCAGGTGCCGGGTGACGTAGGCGACGAACAGGATCCAGATCGTCCCGTACAGCACCAGCGGCGGGTGGATGTAGGCCTGGAAGATGCCGACCGCCAGTACGACGCCCGGCACCGCGACGGGAACCGTTGTGAGGAACATGATCAGGCCCTTGCCGCGGGTGGCCCGGCGATGGATCAGGTACGCCGCGACCGTGGTCAGGGCCAGGGCGACCAGAGCGGCTCCGAGCGAGAGGACGGCACTGTTGCGCGCCGCCTCGAGCACCGACCCGTCCTGGGCCAGCCGCCGCCAGTTGTTCAGGCCGAGCCCGCTGGTGGTCAGGGTGGCGGTGTAGACCGAGTACATGCTGACCGTGAGCAGTCCCAGGGCCGGCAGCACCACACTCACCGCGACGTACCCCCAACACAAAACGGTCAGCCCGACCTTGCCCGCGCCGCGCAATTCGATTCCGCCGGGCCGGTATTCGCGACCACCGATCACCACGAAGCTGCGCCGCGAGCCCATGATGCGCCGCTGCAGCAGCACCACCAGTCCGGTCAGCGCGAGCAGCAGGCAGGCCAGCGCGCTTGCGCTGGTGTAGTCGGCGGGAAAGGTGTTCATATACCGCCAGATCAGGGTGGTGAGCACATAGTCGCCCTGCGGCGCCGACAGGATCGCGAAGACACCGAACTCCTCCATCGTCATGGCGAAGGTCAGGATCAGCGCGGCCAGGATCGCGGGCGCCACCAGCGGGAGCATCACCCGCAGCGACGCCGACCACCTGGGCCTGCCGCAGATGACGGCGGCGTCCTCCAGCGCGGGATCCACCCGGCGCAGGGCCCGGGACGCGAGCAGGTACACGAACGGCATGAAGTAGACCGTCATGACGAAGATCTGGCCCGGCGTCGAATAGATGTTCAGCGTGACGCCAACATGATTGAACACCGTCACGTTGAGCAGCCCGGTGCGCGGCGCGGCCAGGACGACCCAGGCGAAACTGCCGACCAGTGTCATGGTGATGAACGGCACCACCACGAGCTTGTCGAGCACGGCGCGACCGGGAACATCGGTGCGCGACAGCGCCCAGGCCAGAAAGCTGCCGATGGCGGCGGCCAGAAGGGTGGCCGCCACGTTCACCTTCAGGCTGTTCACCAGCGCCTCGTGCACCTCGGGTCTGGTGAAGGTCTCGAAGAACGCGGCGATCGCAGGCGAACCGTCCGGGCCCTGCAAGCCCCGGATCAACAGCCACACCAGCGGATAACCCACCAGCAGCAGCAGGACCGCGATCAGGGCGTACCGACCGGCGGTGCTCAGCCAGGACGCCCAGCGGGTCCCGGCCGGTCCCGCGACACCGATCGCAGCCACGGGCGGGGTGAGCTGAGCCTGCGGACGCGGTTGGGTGCTGACCCCCACGGCGTTCTCCTTACCCTCGTCGAAATCCTCGTCGCCGAATCGGTCAGGAGCCGTGCATCAGGCCGCTCAGGGTGTCCTGGATCTCGGCCGTGTCCTTGCCGAGCTCCTGCCAGTTCGCCTGGGTCACGGGAAGACTGGAGAAGGCCGGGCGTCCGGTGATCGGCTTGGCGTCGGTGCGCGTCGAGTAGGCACCGACCTTGTCCTGGACCAGTTGCTGGGCTTCGGCGGAGAGCAGGTAATTCTGCAGCAACCGGGCCGCGTTGGGGTGTGGCGCCTCGCCGAGGATCCCCAGATATCCCGGGACCACCGTGACGTGGTCCTTGGGATACACGTACTCGATCGGGGCTTTCTTGTTGTACTTCGACGCCCACGCCTCGTAGTCGTTCATGTCCATGCCGATGGCGCGCTCACCGGTGATGATCAGGTTGGCCTCGGCACTCTGGGAGTCGACCAGCTGAGGCTGCTGGGCGCCCACCTGGCGCAGGAACTCGTCACCGTACTTCTGGACCAGCAGGTGATCGGCGATGAGTTGGGTGCCACCGTATTTGGGGTCGGCCGCCGCGACCATGCCCCGATACACCGGGTTGGTGAGATCCTGCCAGCCGGTCGGCACCGGCCTGCCGTCCAGCGCGGCCGGGTTGTAGGCGATCACCACGGCGGTCGCGCGGAAGGTGCCGTAGGTCTTGTCCGGGTCGACGTACTCCGCCGGATACGCCTTGTACTCGGGCGAGTCGTAGGTCGCCAGCAGCCCCTGCTCCTTCATCTGCACGAAGCTGGGCGGGTAGGAGGAGTGGAACACGTCGGCCGCCAGCTTGCCAGCCTTGAGCTCCTCGGCGATCTTGTTCTGCAGGCCCAGGGACCCGGTCACGAACAGGTCCACGGTCACGCCGTATTTCTCGGTGAACGCATCCGCGATGACCTTGGAGTACTGCTCGGGCAACGACGAGTACCAGACCACCTTGCCCTCGTCCTTCGCCGCGGCGGGCAGCTCGCTGTCGGCGACCACCGCGGGCCGTTCACTGGCGCCACCGCCGCAGGCGGTGGCCACCAGGGCGGTGGACAGGGCCAGGACGGCACCCACGAGCAGCAACCGCCATCGGGAGGTCCGAGCGGTCCGATGGGACAGGTCCGGCCAGGGCGTGGAAACCGGCATGGGTGCTCCTCAGGGCAGCGGTGGACGAGTGCCTGACGCGTCGTCCGGCGATCGGAATTCGCGTCGGAAACGTAAGCTGCGTCACAGCGATTTGTCAACCGGTCGACCAGTCGACCAATTCTCGATCCAGCTGCTACTGTTGCCAGCGTGAGTGGCCTGACCAGGGTGGAGCTTGCTCCCCGCGAACCGGTGTCGGCGGAGATCGTCCGCCGACTGCTCGACTATCTGCTGCTGTCCGGGGAGATCAAGCCCGGGCAGCGGCTCCCGTCCGAACGCCAACTGGTCGAGACGCTCGGCGTCGGGCGAACGGTCATCCGCGAGGCGATCAAAGCCCTCGATTTCCTGGGCCTGCTCGAGATTCGCCAGGGCGCGGGCACCTACTTCCGCGGCACCGAGCCGGGCATCTTCTCGCGCATCCTGGAATGGGGCGTCGCCCTCGGCGAACAGCGCACGGTCGACCTGATCCATGCCCGGGGTCACCTGGAGGTCCTGGTCGCCGGGCTCGCCGCCCAGCACCGCAGCGAGGACGACGTCCGCGCGCTACACGAGTTGCTGGCCTCCATGCGCAGCGCCAGCATCGAGGAGCCGCAACGCTTTGCCGAGGCCGACGTCGAGTTTCACCTGCGCATCGCGCAGGCCTCCGGGAATTCGGTGCTGGCCAGCATGCTCGAACGGATCCGGGCCCTGGTGTTCGCCTGGATCGGCCACAACATCGCGGCATCGCAGACCACGAGCGTCGCCTATGCCGAGCACCCGCCCATCCTCGAGGCCATCGAACGCCGGGACGTCAACGAGGCGCGCGCCGCGATGGAGCGACACATGCAGGGTGCGACGGAGCGGTTGCTGAGCCGCATCGACGGCGGCGGCACCCCCTCCTAGGCACCTTAGGCGCCGCGAGCGACCGTGTTTGTCCCGCAACACGCCGTAATTGCCGTACTAACGCGGTCGCTCGCCAAGCTTCTACGCTGATGCGGTGGCGGTCAGTCGAACTCGCAGCGCACGGTATGCGCGCAAACGGAAACGCCGGCTCGACCGCGTCGTCAACGACCTCACCGACGAGCAATGGGAAGCCATCCAAGCGGCATGGGGTGGCTGCGCCTACTGCAGCACGACCGAGGGCCCGTTCCAGCGGGACTGCGTCATGGCGATTTCGCGCGGAGGCCGCTACACGGTCGACAACGTCGTGCCTGCCTGCGCGTCGTGCAACGCCAGCAAATGCAATGACGAGGTCACCGGATGGCTGCGCCGCAAGCGCCTCGATGAGCGCACGTTCCTGACGCGTTATGTGGACATCCGCGCGAGCCTGACCGCGTCGTAGCGCTCACACTCGGCGAGCGTGCGCAGAATGCTGCTGTTCAGCGGCGTGTTGACCAGCAGACCCGCACGCTCGCAGTGCAAGGCGAAAGGGGGAAAGCTAGGCGGGTGAGACGGCGGCGGACAGCACCCGCACGGCGCTGACCAGACCGTCGATCAGATTGCCCTGCTTGAAGGACGCGGCAGCCGCGGACACACCGAGCGGTGCGGCCTCCTCGATGCCGCGGCCCTTGACGTCGGCGCCGTAGACCACCTCGATCGCATGCTGATCGGGCGAGACCGCGAGCAGCACCGCGTTGTCGGGCGTGGGCACCTTGGCCAGGATCTCCCGCGCGGTCGCGGCGGTGTCCTCGCCCAGGCCGCCGATGTAGACCGCGAAGCGGGCCTTCGCCGCGCGCGAGCCGTATTTCAGCGCGTTGTCGAGGACCACGAGATCCATCGCCGGGAAGGGGTAGTGCACCGATAGCTCACCGGGCTCGGTGACACCGGAGATCCGGCCACTGGACGTCAGCGCGTAGCCGTAGGGCAGCTCGGCGACCTCGCCGGGAGCGACGGTCGCGATTTCACCACTTGCCACTTGCGCCGCCTCCGATCGTGACTCCGTGTGAATCGTGCCCGCCGTGGCCGTGACCCTGCGGCTCCTCGGCGGCCCACAGGATCGGCTCATGGGTCCACGGGTCGGACATCTTGTAGGTGTCCGGATGCGGGCCCTTGCGGGTCAGGTAGATCAACGACAGGGCCACGAACAACAACAGCGGAACCCCTCCGAGGAGGGAATGGGTAAGTGCTGTGCTCACGCGCAAACCGTATCAGCCGCGCTGTCCCCGCGCGCCGACAGTGGAACGTGCGTCACGCCGCGCCCTCACCCAGATAGCGGGCCCAGGCCGGGTCGAGGTCTTTGATCGTCGACAGCAACCGCCAATGCTGCCCTTTCGGCGGCATCGGCACCGCCCGCAGGGTCCAGCCGAGTTCGGCCAGCATCCGGTCGGCCTTGCGGTGATTGCACGCCGCACAGGCCGCGACGCAGTTCTCCCAGGAATGCTCACCGCCCCGGCTGCGCGGCACCACATGGTCGACGGTGTCGGCCCGCCCGCCGCAGTACGCGCAGCGGAACCGGTCGCGGTGCATCAGCGCGGCCCGGGTCATCGGGATGCGGGCCCGGTAGGGCACCCGCACGAAGGTGCGCAGCCGGATCACCGAGGGCACCACGATGGTCCTGGTGGCCGAATGGATCAGCGGTCCGGCCGGGTCGTCGTGCACGACGTCGGCCTTTCCACACATCAGCATGATCACCGCCCGCCGCAGCGGCAGCGCGGTCAGCGGCTCGTAGGTCGAGTTGAGCAGCAGGACCCGGCGCCTGCCCCATAACGAGGCCTCCGGACTGCTGGTCGCCAGGTTCTCGACACTGTGGAGTGGCCGATTCGGCGCGTGTGGTCCCGATGGGCCGGATGCGTGACCGGTCCGTCGTGAGTGGCTTTTTCTGCTGTGCGCCATAGAGCCTCCGAGGACACAGTCCACCACGGATCCACCCGGATCGCACGATAATTCTTTGTGTGTTCGCAGGTCAGTCCAATGAACACCAGGTGACGGGACCGCCCGCGGCGGCCGCCGACCGTCCATCGGCCACAATGGGGGTGTGACGGCCGCACAACGCTCTTTCTACGACGAAGTCGGTGGCCACGACACGTTCCACGCCATCGTGTCGCGGTTCTACCAACTGGTGCGCGAGGACGAGATCCTGCGTCCGCTGTATCCCGAGGACGATCTCGACGGAGCCGAACAGCGACTGCGGATGTTCCTCGAGCAGTACTGGGGTGGTCCGAGGACGTACTCCGATCAGCGCGGCCACCCGCGGTTGCGGATGCGCCACGCCCCGTTCCGGATCGGCTTCCTCGAACGCGACGCCTGGCTGCGCTGCATGCACATCGCGGTGGCCTCGGTCGATGCCGCGACGCTGGACGACGAGCACCGCAAGGCACTGCTGAGCTATCTGGAGATGGCCGCCGATTCGATGGTCAACTCGGCGTTCTGAGATGGCCGAATGGTGGTCGCAGGCGGTTTTCTACCAGGTCTACCCGCGCTCGTTCCGCGACAGCGACGGCGACGGAGTCGGTGATCTGGCGGGCGTGCGCGCCGGGCTCGACCATCTGGCGGCGCTCGGTGTCGACGCGTTGTGGCTCAACCCGGTGATGGTGTCGCCGATGGCCGACCACGGATACGACGTCGCCGACCCACGCGATGTCGACCCCCTGTTCGGCGGGCTCGACGCGCTCGACCAGCTCCTGGACGCGGCCCATGCGCGCGGCATCCGGGTCACGATGGATCTGGTGCCCAACCACACCAGCTCGGCGCACCCCTGGTTCGTCGAGGCGCTGGCCAATCCGCGGCGCCGGGACCGCTACATCTTCCGCGACGGCCGGGGGCCCGGCGGTGCGGTGCCGCCCAACAACTGGGTGTCGGTGTTCGGCGGGCCGGCCTGGACGCGCATCACCGAGCCCGACGGCTCCCCCGGCCAGTGGTACCTGCATCTGTTCGATCCGGCCCAGCCCGATCTGAACTGGGACAACCCCGAGGTGTTCGAGGACCTGGAGAAGACGCTGCGGTTCTGGCTGGACCGCGGGGTCGACGGGTTTCGGATTGATGTGGCCCACGGCATGGCCAAACCCCCCGACCTGCCCGATATGTCGGCCACCGACACCGCATTGCTGCGCAACAGCGACGACGATCCGCGCTTCGACAACGAGAGCGTGCACGACATCCACCGGTTCATCCGTACGGCGCTCGACGACTACCCGGGCGCGGTGGCCGTCGGCGAGGTGTGGGTGCACGGCAACGAACGTTTCGCCCGCTACCTGCGACCCGACGAACTGCATCTGGGCTTCAACTTCCGGCTGGTGCAGGCCGATTTCGAGGCCACCGACATCCGCGACGCCATCGACAACGCGATGGCCGCCGCCGCGATCGCGGGCGCGACCCCGACCTGGACCCTGTCCAACCATGACGTCGAACGCGAGGTCACCCGCTACGGGGGCGGCCCGCTCGGGCTGGCGCGGGGGCGGGCCATGGCACTGGTGATGTTCGCGCTGCCCGGGGCGGTATTCGTCTACAACGGTGAGGAATTGGGCCTGCCCAATGTCGACCTGCCCGACGAGGCGCTGCAGGACCCGGTGTGGGAGCGCTCCGGTCGCACCGAACGCGGGCGCGACGGCTGCCGGGTGCCGATGCCCTGGTCGGGTGCCGCACCGCCGTTCGGGTTCTCCAGCACCGCCGACACCTGGCTGCCGATGCCGGACGGATGGGCTTCCCTGACGGTGCAGCAGCAACTCGCCGACCCCGATTCGACGCTGGAGTTCTACCGCCGGGCGCTGCGATTACGGTCCAGCCGTTCGGAATTCGACGGTGACCGGATCGAGTGGCTTGGCGAGTCGGTGTTCCAGCGGCCGGGCGGGCTGGTGTGCGCATTCAACACCGGGGCCGACCCCCTGCCGCTGCCCGCCGGGGAGGTCCTGCTGTCCAGCGGGCCGCTCGCCGACGGCATGCTGCCGCCGGACACCGCCGCCTGGCTGGTCTGATTTCCCACCGCACGTTCCCCCGCGAGCAGACACAAAACTGCCCATTCCGGCGGGAAAATAGGCAGGTTTGTGTCTGCTCGCGGTGAGAAATCAGCCCAGGATCAACGTCTGGTCGGCGCGGTGGCGGTACACCGAACCGAACCGGGCGTCGATCCGCAACCAGGCGGCGTTGGCACGTACCCGGACGATCTCGTCCGCCGTCACCTCACCCCCGGACTGTGGCAAGAAACCCATTGCGGTCAAAGCGAATACACACCGCATCGGGACACCGACCGACATATCGGCCGTGCTGACCGCGACCACCTCCTGATCGAGCAACGACGCGGGCGGACCGTGGGCGCTGCTGTGCTCCTTGGCCAGCGCCCAGCCCTGCTCCGCCAGGTCGAGCATGACCCGGGCCGGCACGTCGTCGAGATGGACGAATCCACGCTCCGGCGGCAGGCCGCCGCGCCACGCCGAATCCATCGGGAATCCGGTGTCGATATGGCCGGTCCCTGCCGCGGACAGCCCGGCCGCCAGCACATCGGCCCCGGCCGACAGATCGGCCGGACGGACCCGGCCCGACACCGCCCGGCCGGCCAGAACGTCGAATCCCGTTGCCACCCACGCCACAACTTGGCTACCCGACCCGCCGGGATCGACCCGTTCCCGCAACCGGACCACGGCCGCATCGTCCAGCCGCAGGGCGCGCTCGACGAATGTCGCGAGGTCCGCGCGGTCGTCCGGGTCCTCCACCCACAGGCCGCGCTCCGGGGCTGTCATCGCAGATAGCGCTGCAGATACGCCCGCTGTTCGGCGGAAAGGCGTTGCAGGCGCTGTTCTTCGATGTGCACCGCGGCCAGCTGGGTTTCGCCGAGCACCGACGGCTTCGAATCGGGCGCGGCGTTCACCGACCGCACCTCGTAGCCGATGGTGAAGTCGACGCTGCGCACCCGCTCCGACCACATGGTCACTTGCAACGGCGAATCCACCAGCCGCAGTTGACCTTTGTAGGTGATCTTGACATCGGCGATGAGCAGCCCGACGGTGGTGATCTCGGCGCCGAACGGTTCACGCAGGAACGGTATCCGGGCTTCCTCGAGGATCGTCACCATGGTGGCGTGGTTGATGTGCTGGTACATGTCGATATCCGACCAGCGCACGTGCACCGGCGTGGTGAAAGTCTGAATCACCCGGTTGTTCCCGTTCCACTCGTGCGGGTCATGGTGCGGAGTTGGCGTGCCGCGACCGACAGGGTCGCCAGATCCTGCTCACCGTCCTGATAGATCTCGGTCAGCGTGCGGCGGGCCCGGGTCACCCGGGAGCTGTTGGTCATCTCCCACTCGGCGATCTTCTCCTCGCCGGTCTCCTCCGGCTCCCCCACGCCGAGCACATCGAAGCACAGGGCGCGCAGCGATCCGTAGATATCGTCACGAATCGCCAACCGTGCCAACGAATGCCAACGGTCGTCGCGACCCAGCCGGGATATCGCGGTGAGCAGGCCGTCGACCCCAAAGTGGTCCATCAGCGCGAAGTAGGTGTCGGCGACCTCGACCGGATCGCGATCCACGATATCGGCGATGTCGATGACGTCGAGCAGGCTGTACTTATAGAGGCCGGTCGCCACCGTGTAGGCCAGATCCTCGGGGACCCCCTGGGCGGCGAACTCCCCTGACTCCTTCGCCACGATCGCCTTGTCGTCACCGCGCAGCCATTCCGACATCTTCGGGGTCAGCATCGCCACCTGGGCACCGAACCGGTTGATCTCGGCGCCCACCGCGAGCGGCTGGGGACGGTAGTTGAGCAGCCAGCGCCCGGCCCGGTCCACCAGCCGGCGCAGGTCCAGCGTCATCCGGTCGGTGACCGCGGTCGACGCCCCCGCGTCGCCGGCCGCGCGGATCCGCCGCCACACATCGCCGATCCCGAAGATGGCGTTGGTCGCGACGAAGCTGCGCACGGCGTCGACCGGACCGACGCCGACGTCCTCGGTGATGCGGTAGGCGTAGCTGATCCCGCTGGTGTCGACCAGGTCGTTGATCAGCATCGTGGTGATGATCTCCCGGCGCAGTTGGTGCGACCGGATCTCGGTACCGAATTCCTCACGCAGCTTGGCCGGGAAGTACTGCGGCAACCTGGCGGCGAACACCTCCTGATCGGGCAGGTCACCACCCATCACATCGTCTTTGAGGGCCAGCTTGACATGGGCCATCAGCGTGGCGAGTTCCGGTGAGGTCAGCCCGATTCCGGCATCCGACCGGCGCCGGATCTCCTTGGCGGAGGGCAGTGCCTCAAGTTCCCGGTTCAGTCCCCGATTGTCGACCAGGTCCTTGATCATCCGGGAGTGCACCGAGAGCATGCTGGGTGCATTGGCCCGGCTGGTGCCCATCAGGTCGTTCTGATCCTTGTTGTCGGCCAGCACCAGTTCCCCGACCTCGTCGGTCATCGACAGCAGCAACTCGGTGCGTTCGCCCGGGGTCACCTTGCCCGCGGTGACCAGCGAGTCGATCAGGATCTTGATGTTGACCTCGTGATCGGAACAGTCGACGCCCGCCGAGTTGTCCATCGCGTCGGTGTTGATCCGCCCGCCGGCCAGATCGAACTCGATCCGGCCCAACGGGGTGACGCCCAGGTTGCCACCCTCACCGATGACCTTGGCCCGCACCTGATTTCCGCACACCCGGATCTGGTCGTTGGCCCGGTCGCCGACCTCGGCGTCGGCCTCGGTCTCGGCCTTGACATAGGTACCGATGCCACCGTTCCAGAGCAGGTCGACGGGCGCCTTGAGGATCGCCTTCATCAGCGCGGGCGGTGCGACTTCCTCGGTGCCGGGATCGAGGCCGAGCACGGCCCGCACCTGGGGACTGACCGGGATCGACTTCTGCTGACGGCTGTACACCCCGCCGCCCTTGCTGATCAGCGCCGAGTTGTAATCCGCCCAGCTGGAGCGCGGCAGGTCGAACAGGCGCTTGCGTTCCTCCCACGATGCGGCCGCGTCGGGGTCGGGGTCGATGAAGATGTGCCGGTGGTCGAAGGCGGCGATCAGCCGGATGTGCTTGGACAGCAACATGCCGTTGCCGAACACGTCGCCGCTCATATCACCCACGCCGACCACGGCGAAGTCCTGGCTCTGGGTGTCGACGCCCATCTCGCGGAAGTGCCGTCGCACCGATTCCCATGCGCCCTTGGCGGTGATGCCCATCGCCTTGTGGTCGTAGCCGATCGAGCCGCCGGAGGCGAATGCGTCACCCAGCCAGAAGCCGTAGGACTTGGCGACCTCGTTGGCGAGGTCGGAGAAAGTCGCGGTCCCCTTGTCGGCCGCCACCACCAGGTAGGCGTCCTCGCCGTCCCGGCGCACCACATCGGGCGGGGTGATGACCTCGCCGGTGGCCTTGTCGACGTTGTCGGTGACGTCGAGCAGCCCGGAGATGAACAGCTGGTAGCACGCCACGCCTTCGGCTCGGGTGGCCTCCCGGTCGACCGTGGCGTCCCCGGTGAGTTCGGGCGGCCGCTTGACGACGAATCCGCCCTTGGCGCCGACCGGCACGATCACCGCGTTCTTCACCGCCTGCGCCTTGACCA
>NZ_JBSFPX010000171.1:0-16386 GCF_053588415.1 Mycobacterium sp. NPDC003449 | reverse complement strand
GCTTCGGCGCCACCTTCTTCCACAGCACCGGGCTGACCTCGTAGCCGTACAGCCGGTCCAGGATGCGGCGGGTTTCCTGCGCGTCGACCAGGTCGTTGTCCAGATCGCGCGGATTCTCGGCGGCGGCGCGGATCGCCGGCTCGGTGATCTCGTGGAACACCATCCGCTTGACCGGGATGCGCGGTTTGAGCGTTTCCAGCAGGTGCCAGGCGATGGCCTCACCCTCGCGGTCACCGTCCGTCGCGAGGTAGAGCTCGTCTACATCTTTCAATAAGCCCTTCAGCTCGGTGACGGTGGCCTTCTTGTCCGGGCTGACGATGTAGAGCGGCTCGAAGTTGTCGTCGACGTTGACCCCGAGCCGGGCCCACGGCTCGGATTTGTACTTGGCGGGCACGTCGGCGGCGTTGCGCGGAAGATCCCGGATGTGGCCGCGCGAAGATTCGACCACATAGTTGGCGCCCAGATAGCTGGCTATTTTTCGCGCCTTCGTCGGCGACTCGACAATGACGAGTCGCCGGGTATGTCCGTTCCCGCTGCCGCGGTTACCGCCTGCCAACTGTGCCTACGCTCCACTTCTGCCGTTGCCGCCATGAGCAACGCAACTGACAATTTCGCACTCCGGGCGAGCGTACGCAAACCGGCTCTCCGGTTGCGCACCATTAAATACGTGGCCACTGCGCCAACGCCACCGCGTCCCCCGGAGGTTCCCCCACGTTCTCTACCAGGCGAGACAGCCGGCGCCGCCCGCCGATCCGCAGTGCCGGACGCGAGCCTCTGGTGCCGATCAAGGTCGGGGCGATGCCGACCCGCATCAGGGCCGAGGCGAGCGCCGCGTGGGTGTCGGGGGCGTGCGGGTCGAGCCCGAGCAGGTAGCGGCCGTCGGTATCGGCCGTCCCCGCGGCCAGCGTCCAGGCGCGCAACTCGCGCGATCCTGGCAACCAGTGCGCGGGCACGGTCTTGACCGCGCCCCTGGTCCAGTCCCGCGCGATCGGCACCAGTTGCGGATCGAGCGCCGTACGTACCAGCGGGGTGTTCTCGTCGGTCCGGGCGATCTCGGGCGTCAGGCCGGCCTGCGCGATCATCTCGGCCAGGCCCTTGGCCCGCCAGAGCTCGTCGACCACGACCGAGATCCGGGCCTGGCGGTCCCCGTTGCCCACCAGAACGATCTGTCCGGGGCCCGCGAGCATCCCGGTGAGGTCGGCGACCGCGGGCGGTACCGACTCAGCCGAGAAGAAGGACAGCTGGCTCACGAATCGACACTAGGCCAGCCCAGGCCCCGACTACGAGAACACCCCCGCGGTGTCCGGTGGGACTTTCGCGGGGGTGCCTACGTGGGTTTGTTTGGCTCAGACGGCCCGAACACCCGTGGCCTGCGGCCCCTTGGGGCTCTGGCCGACCTCGAACTCAACCTTCTGGTTCTCTTCCAGGGTGCGGAAGCCGCTGCCCTGGATCTCCGTGTAGTGGACAAACACGTCCGCCGACCCATCCTCGGGAGCGATAAAGCCGAAGCCCTTCTCCGCGTTGAACCACTTCACAGTTCCCTGTGGCATTTCTCGTTCTTTCCTTCTCTTCTTACCGGGTGCGGTCCACCGACTTCCGGCGTACCGGGCCCGTTCCGACCGCCATACCTTCGTGGAGTCGTCGGAACTTGACCCGACCTACAACCCTCGCAGGAACCGCGATCGCAACGACGATCCTGCGAGTGCGAGTACAAACACAGAAGCTGCGACCGTGGTTAGTCAACCATGTTCGAGGCTGCCGCGACAGTCTCGACGTGGTTCGCGTGGTGAACAATTCGTTTACAAGCCCGGACGGGCGGTACCGGGGTAGCTGGCAGGAGGTCGGGACGTGTCGGGTCGGGGGCTGGATTTCGGCCGTGAGCTGCTGGCTTGCGCCGTCGACGGAACGCCGGCCGGAGAACATCCACTACGCCATGTAGCAGACCTGCCTCCGCGCCCCGGCAAACCCGTGTCCTGGCCGGAGTGGGCCGATCCCGAGGTGGTGGCGGCGTTGCGCGAACAGGGGGTGAACGCGCCGTGGTCGCATCAGCTCTCCGCGGCCCAGCTGGCCCACGAGGGCCGCCACGTCGTGGTGTCGACCGGTACCGCGTCGGGCAAGTCGCTGGCCTATCAGCTGCCGATCCTGTCGGCCCTGGCCACCGATCCCCGGGCCAGGGTGCTCTACCTCTCGCCCACCAAGGCGCTGGGCCACGACCAGTTGCGCACCGCCCAGACCCTCACCGGAAGCGTCGCGGCGCTTCGGGACGTGGCACCGACCCCGTACGACGGGGACAGCTCGGCCGAAGTGCGGCGGTTCGCCAGGGAACGGTCGCGGTGGCTGTTCTCCAACCCCGATATGATCCACCTGTCGCTGCTGCGCAACCATGCCCGCTGGGCGGTGTTCCTGCGCCACCTGAGGTTCATCGTGGTCGACGAATGTCATTACTATCGCGGTATTTTCGGCTCCAACGTGGCCATGGTGCTGCGCCGCCTGCTGCGGCTGTGCCACCGCTACGCGGCACCGGGCGCCGACACCGCGGCCCCGGCCGTGGTGTTCGCCAGCGCGACCACCGCCGCACCCGCCGAGACCGCCGCCGAGCTGATCGGCCAGACCGTCGCCGAGGTGACCGAGGACGGCTCACCGCAGGGGGCGCGCACGATCGCCCTGTGGGAGCCGGCGCTGCTGGCCGAACTCACCGGGGAGAACGGCGCCCCGGTGCGCCGGTCGGCCGGTGCCGAGTCCGCCCGGGTGCTGGCCGACCTCGTCGCCGAAGGCGCCCGCACCCTGACGTTCGTCCGGTCGCGGCGCGGCGCCGAACTCACGGCGCTGGGCGCCAAGGCCCGGCTGGAGGGCACCGATCCCGACCTGGCCGCCCGGGTGGCCTCCTACCGGGCCGGCTACCTCGCCGAGGACCGCCGCGAACTGGAGCATGCCCTGTCCGACGGGCGCCTGCGCGGGGTGGCCACCACCAACGCGCTCGAGCTCGGGATCGATATCGCCGGCCTGGACGCGGTCGTGATGGCCGGGTTCCCCGGCACCGTCACCTCGTTCTGGCAGCAGGCGGGGCGGTCGGGCCGGCGCGGCCAGGGTGCGCTGATCGTGCTGATCGCGCGGGACGACCCGCTCGACACCTACCTGGTCCACCATCCGGCGGCGCTGCTGGACAAGCCGATCGAACGGGTGGTGATCGACCCGACCAACCCGCACGTGCTCGGCCCGCAGTTGTTGTGCGCGGCGGCCGAGATCCCGCTGACCGAGGCCGAGGTGCGGATGTGGAATGCGGAATCAGTTGCCGACGCACTCGTCGACGACGGCCTGCTGCGCAAACGACCCGGCGGATACTTCCCCGCACCCGGTGTCGATCCGCACCCGGCGGTGGACATCCGCGGGTCGACGGGCGGGCAGATCGCCATCCTGGAGGCCGATACCGGACGGATGCTGGGCAGCACCGGGGCCGGGCAGGCCGCCGCATCGGTGCATCCCGGCGCGGTCTATTTACATCAGGGTGAGAGTTATCTGGTCGACTCCCTCGATTTCGGGGACGGCATCGCCTTCGTGCACGCTGCCGATCCCGGCTACACCACGTTCGCGCGCGAACTCACCGATATCGCGGTGACGGGCCCCGGCGAGGTGATGCGCTTCGGGCCGGTCAGCGTGGGCCTGGTGCCGGTGTCGGTGACCAACAGCGTGGTCGGCTACCTGCGGCGCCGCATGGACGGCGAGGTGATCGACTTCGTCGAACTCGACCTGCCGCCGGCCACCCTGGACACCATGGCGGTGATGTGCACGATCACCCCGGAAGAATTGCAGCACAACGGTATCGGCCCGCTCGCGGTGCCCGGCGCATTACATGCCGCCGAACACGCCGCGATCGGACTGCTCCCGTTGGTGGCCAGCTGCGACCGCGGCGACATCGGCGGGGTGTCGACCGCGGCGGGCCAGGGGCCGGGCGATCTGGCCGGGCTGCCGTCCATCTTCGTCTACGACGGGTACCCGGGCGGCGCGGGATTCGCCGAGCGCGGGTTCCGTCAGCTGGCGACCTGGTGGACCGCGACGGCGGATGCGATCGAGGCGTGCGAATGCCCGCACGGTTGCCCCTCCTGCGTGCAGTCCCCCAAGTGCGGGAACGGCAACGATCCGCTCGACAAGGGAGGTGCGGTGCGGGTACTCCGCCTGGTACTCGGCGCGCTCAGCAATCCCGGATTCGGCCCCCGACCACGTTGACGACCGACCCCTCGACGGTCGCCCACGCGGATCATCCACCGGCATTCGAGCACGCCGAGTACGCAGACGGTGCGACGAACGGTCGGACAACGCGATCCGTTCCCAATCCCGGAGGCCGGGCGCAGTGGCAAATTACTTGAACACACTCATGTTTGCAACCCTCCTGACCAGGTCGTCGGACGCGTCAAATACCGGGCGTGAGCCGCAAGATACGGATTTCGTCGTCCCTCGGCTGTGACGGTGCGTGAGTGCCCGCCGGTAAAATGCCGAGCATGACCCACGACTGGCTGCTCGTGGAGACGCTGGGGAGCGAGCCCGCCGTGGTCGCAAAGGGCATACGGACCAAGAATCTCGTACCCATCAGCGCCTTCCTGCGCCGAAATCCGAATCTGATGGCCATCCAGAGCGCCATCGGCGAGACGGTACGTGCAGGTCAAGGCATCAGCAGCATCACTCCCAAGACCGACAGGGTGATCCGCACCGAGGTGGTCCGGATGACCGACGGACAGATCCACGGCGTCCACGTCTGGATCGGCCCGCTCGATATGGACCCGCCGCCGCGGCCGGAGCCGGGCCCGCTCATCTGGGATCTGTCCACCGGGATCGCGACCGACACGACGGAATCCTTACGTAACAGCGGTATGGACCCGGAAACCGAAGCCACCGAGGGCCGGGCGTTCGCCGACGATCTGCCGACCCGCGATCTCAACCCCGACGAGACCTCGGTGCTGTCGGGCACCATCAAACCCCAGGCCGGGACCAGCATCTGCACCACCTGGGACGGCACCGACTTCCGCGGGCAACCCATCACCGTCGGGTTCGTGGCCCGGGTCAGGCTGGAGCCGGGTGAGGACGGCCGGGACCGGTTGATCTGCCGGGCGATGAACTGGCGCAGTGACCGGGAGGGGCCCGCGGTCGAGGTGGACAACCTGGCTCAGCGAATCCTGGACGGCCTGGCCCAGCCGGGGGTGCACCGGGCGCTCGTCGACCTGGAGGACTGGCGGCTGCTGAAATGGCTCGACCGGCCCGCACCGTTTTTCGACTGGCGCGGCCGCGAAACCGGCGCCCGCCGTCTGCATCCGGCGGACCTGCGCCATTTGGACAGGATGACAACGGAATTCGCGTCCGGGTGCACCACCGCGGTGCTGCGGATGCGGACCGCCGGCGGCGGCTGGCAACCGGTGCACATGACGGTCGACCGCGTCCAACTGAAGCCAGGAACCTATGCCGGCCTGCTGGCCTTCCGGCTCCCCTCCGACACCGAGGTCGCCGCCGCCGACCTCGACGACATCGATCAGCGCGGTGGTAGCTCCGGCTGACATTGCGCCGGGTCAGGGTCCACGGCACGATTGGCTCATGGATGCGCGCGGCCGATACCTTGGCGATCTGCGATGGCGGTAAGCGTTTTCGACCTGTTCAAAGTCGGGATCGGGCCGTCCAGTTCGCACACCGTCGGCCCGATGCGCGCCGCGCACACCTTCGTCACGGGCCTCGACGACGACCGGGAACTCGACGCGGTGACCTCGCTGCGGGTCGAGTTGTTCGGCTCGCTCGGCGCCACCGGGCACGGGCACGGCAGCGTCAAGGCCGTCGTACTTGGCCTGCTCGGCCATGCCCCCGACGAGGTGGACCCGGCGGCGGCCGATCCGGAGGTGGCCCGGGTTCGGGAGGCCGGCGAGATCGCCCTGCTGGGCCGCCACCCCATCCGTTTCGATTCCGACGACGACGTCGTGCTGCACCGGCGCAAGCGACTTCCATTGCACTCCAACGGTATGCGCTTCACCGCGCGGGCCGCGGACGGATCGGTGCTGCGCGAGACCGAATACTATTCGGTCGGCGGCGGATTCGTGCTGGGCAAGGATGAGCTGGGCCAGAGCCGGATCGTGGTCGACGACACCCCGGTGCGCTACCCGTTCGCCACCGGAGCCGAGCTGCTGGCCCACGCCCACGAAACCGGGCTGTCGATCAGCTCGATCATGATGGCCAATGAATTGTCTTGGCGCAGAGAGGATCAGGTGCGGTCTGGGCTGCTGCACATCTGGTCGGTGATGCGTGAGTGCGTGGACGCCGGCTGCCACCACGAGGGTGTGCTGCCCGGCGGGCTCAAGGTCCGCAGGCGGGCCACCCAACTGCGCCGCCAGCTCGAGTCCACCGACCGGTCCGCCGACCCGCTGCAGGCGATGGACTGGGTGATGCTGTACGCCCTGGCGGTCAACGAGCAGAACGCCGGCGGCGGCCGGGTGGTCACCGCCCCGACCAACGGCGCGGCCGGGATCGTCCCGGCGGTACTGCATTACTACGAACGGTTCTGCCCGTCGTTCTCCGACGACGGGGTGGTGCGGTTTCTGCTCACCGCGGCCGCGATCGGCGTCCTGATCAAGCTCAACGCCTCGATCTCCGGTGCCGAGGTGGGCTGCCAGGGCGAGGTCGGCTCGGCCTGCGCGATGGCGGCGGCGGGACTGGCCGAAGTGCTCGGCGGCATACCGGAGCAGGTCGAGAACGCCGCCGAGATCGGCCTCGAGCACAACCTGGGGCTGACCTGCGACCCGGTCGGCGGGCTGGTGCAGATCCCCTGCATCGAACGCAATGCCGTGGCCTCGGTGAAAGCCATCACCGCCGCACGGATGGCGCTGCGCGGCGACGGCCACCATCACGTGACGCTGGACAAGGCCATCAAGACGATGCGCGAGACCGGCGCCGATATGAAGGACAAATACAAGGAGACCGCACGCGGCGGCCTGGCCCTCAACGTCATCGAATGCTGACCGGACCCCTGACGATCTACAGAAGACGATCATCAGGAGCTGTATATGATATTGGGGCGCTTAAGATGAGGCGGTGTCACCCAAGCCCCGGCGCGACGACCTGGCGGCGATGCTGCATCCGCTGCTCAGCGGCCTGATAGCCGCCGAGCTGCCGATCCTCGCCGCCCACGATGTGAGCATGTGGGGTTACGTCGTGCTCAACGCCCTGGACCGGTCGCCGGTGCGCACCCAGGCCGCCCTCGCCGAAGCCATCGGCGCGGACAAGACCAGGATCATTCCCACCCTCGACGAGCTGCAGCGGCGCGGCTACATCGAACGCCGACCCGCCCCTGACGACCGCCGGGTCCGGCTGCTCGAGATCACCCCGGCGGGACGCGACCTGAAAAACCTGGTGCAGACCGATATCCAGCGCGGCGAGGAGGATCTGCTGGCCGAGCTGACGACCGAAGAGCGCGCCGTGTTCCTTCGGGCACTCGAACGGCTGGGCCGCCGCGACCGGTGACGCGTCATGCGCTGCGCGGTACCGCGTCCTCGACCGGCCCGGCCCGGGCGACCGCGTGGGCCACACCGATTCCCCAGCGGCCCAGGCTGACCGTCACGGCCACGTCGAGCACCACATCGAGGCCGTCCACCCGGCATCCGGTGACCGCGGTGTGCATCGCCGAGGCGATCTGCCCGGCCCGCGCACACGCCACCTCGGGACCCGATGCCAGTGCACCGGCCCCCGCCAGGGCGGCCAGGTCCGCGGCCGCCTGGGCCCGATGGCGCGCGTTCACCGCGGCGCCGATGTAGACGCCACCCACCGTGAACGCCACCAGGATGGCGATCATGGCCGCGGCCACCAGGCTGGCCGAACCCTGGTCATCGCACGCCGGGTTCGGCCGCGGCGGCCGCCTCGGCCGATACGGTGATCCCCGGCAGTGCCGAACGGACGCTGACCCGCGCCAGCACCGCAGGCCCGTCCCGGCTGAGGTGCACCTGCGCCCCGCCGGGTGCGATGCGCCGGGCGATGTCGACGGCCGAGGCGCTGTCACCCCTGGCCGCCAGCCTGGCCGCCTCGCGGGCCGCGTCGATGCAGCGGACCTGCATCGCCACCGCACCGAGCCCGCCCACACACAACACCAGGACCGAGACCAGGGCCGCGATGGCGAACGCGGCCTCGACCGTGACACCGCCCCGGTCATCTAGACATTGGTGTTGAGTGCGCGGCTGATGATGTTGGTCAGCGCGCTGACGATCGAATCCCCGGTCACCACCGTGTAGAGGATGGCCCCGAACGCCGCGGCGGCGATCGTCCCGATGGCGTATTCGACCGTCGACATCCCGGAATCGTCGAGCACGAGCAACGTCATACGCGTCTTGACCTGCTGAATCATGTTTCCTGCCATGGTGTTTCCTCCCTTTGATCACAACAAACCCGAACCCAGCACATCGCCGGCCAACCCCACCACCACGGGCACGATCCCCAGACACACGAACGCGGGCAGGTAGCACAGCCCGAGCGGGCCTGCGACCAGTACCGCGGCCCGTTCGGCCGCCGAATCCGCGGCGGCCACCGAATCATGGCGGGATTGACCGGCCAGTTCGGCGACCCCGTCGGCCAGTGCGGTACCCGATGCGGCCGAGCGGCGGGCCAGCCGCAACAGCGCGTCGACGTGCTTATCGTGCGGCAGGCCCTGCGGCGACCAGGCCACGGCGGGGTCGGAGCCGAGGGCCAGCAGATCGGCCGCGCGGCTCAGCAGCGTCGCCAGGGACCGCGGTGCCGACGGTGCGACCGCCGCGGCCGCACCCGACACCGCCATCCCCGCCGACAGGCACGCGGCGAACAGGTCGAACGTGGACGCTGCGGCGAGCGGATCGTCCGCGGCCCGGCGGCGACCGGCCACCGCCGTGCGGACAACGGGTGCGGCCCGGTGCCGGATCCGAGCGGGATCGGCACCGATCAGCAACGCTGCCGCGAGAAGTACTGCTGCCCAGCTCATTTGAGCGCCCCGGCGGTGATCTCATCCGACCAGAGCAACCCCCCGCAGGCCAGGAGCACCCCGATGACCAGCAGCCAGCCCCCGATCCCGGGTGCCAGCAGAAACGCCAGCGGTTGAGCACCGATCAGCTCGCCGAGGCCGATGCCCGCCACCGGCAGCCCGGCCAGTACCGCGGCGGTGGTCCTCGGCCCGGCCATCGCACTCGCGACCCTGGCCGAGAATCGCTCGCGCTCAACGATGTCCTGCTGGGCGGTATGCATCAGCGCGGCGATCGACAGGCCGTGTGAGTGCGCCAGCCGCCAACACACCGCGAGACGTTCCCAATGCAGCGGCAGGCGCGACTGCCCGGCGACGTCGTCGAGGCCCGCGGCGACGTCGGCACCGAGTCGGGCGCGGGCCGAGACCGCGCGCAGGCCGGCACCCACCGGGCCCGACACCTCGCCCGCGGCCGTGTCGAAGGCACCCACCGGGTGCGCGCCGATCCGCAACTCGCCGACCAGGACCTCCAATGCCGCCTGCAGGGCCGCCGATTCGGCCCGCCGGCTGCGCTCCTCGGCGCGGCGTCGGCGCCGCAAGGCCACCGTTCCCGCAAGCGTCGCCAGCGCGAGCACGGCCGGCACCGGCAGCGTCAGCACCGCGACCGAGCCGAGCAGCCCGAGCATCGGCCAGGCGCGCAACCGCCTGCCGTCGCGACGGAGCTGGCGCAACGCGACCGACCGCCGCGGAGTGGCGGGCCAGACCAGCACCGCTGCCGCCAGTGCCAATGCCGCGGTGGTCACCTGGTCATCCGATCGCCGATGAGGCCGTTGAGAATATCTGCACCACAACCGAATCCGGTATCGGCATGCCAGGCGCTCAACACCTCGACGTCACCCCGGCCGGCGCGGCGCAGGACCGCGACCTCGGCAAGCCTGCGTCGTCCGGCGCCGTCCCGGCCGACGTGCAGCAGCACCTGGATCGCCGCGGCGAGTTGGCTGTAGAGCGCCGACCGGTCCAGACCGCCGAGGGCGCCGAGCGCTTCGAGCCTGGCCGGCACCTCGGCGGGGCTGTTGGCGTGCAGCGTGCCCGCCCCGCCGTCGTGCCCGGTGTTGAGAGCGGCGAGCAGATCCACCACCTCGGCGCCCCGCACCTCCCCCACCACGATCCGGTCCGGACGCATGCGCAACGCCTGCCGGACCAGATCGCGCACGGTGACCTCGCCGACCCCTTCGACGTTGGCGCCGCGGGCGACGAGTTTCACCACATGCGGGTGCGGCGGCGCGAGTTCGGCGGCGTCCTCGACGCAGACGATGCGCTCGTGGGCGGGCACCGCGGTCAGGGCCGCGGCCAGCAGCGTGGTCTTGCCGAGCCCGGTGCCGCCGGAGATCAGAAAGGCCAGCCGGGCGTCGATGATCCCGTGCAGCAGGCCTGCGGCCTGAGGCGCGATCGCACCCGAGGCGGTCAGGGCGTCGAGGTTCTGCGTCGCGGGCCGCAACACCCGCAGGGACAGGCAGGTGCCGTCGGCGGCGACCGGCGGCAGCACCGCGTGCAGCCGCACCGTGTCGGGGCCGATACCGCGCAGCTGACCGTCCACCCATGGCTGCGCCTCGTCGAGGCGGCGCCCGGCCATCAGCGCCAACCGCTGCGCCAGCCTGCGCACCGCGGCCTCGTCGCGGAATCGGACGGCGCTGCGGCGCAACCCGTTCCCGTCGTCCACCCACACCGCGTCGGGCGCCGTCACCAGGACGTCGGTGGTGCCGTCGGCGCACAGCAGCGGCTGCAGGAGGCCCGCGCCGGTCAACTCGGTCTGCAGCACCCGCAGGTTGCTGAGGACTTCCGTGTCGCCGAGCAGCCCACCGGATTCGGCCCGAATCGCGGCGGCCACCACACCGGGGCTCAGCGGCGAGGCCTCGGCCGCCAACCGCTCGCGGACCCGGTCGATCAGCGAGGCGCTCATGATGCGGTTGCCCGCACCGGCAGTTGGGCCAGCACGCCGAGAACCTGGCGCGCGGCGGCGGCCAGCGGGGACCGGGACCGCAGCCGCAGCCCGCCGCGCTCGAGGGCGTCGACGACACCGGGCTGCGGACGCATGGCCGCCAGCAGCGGCAGGTCGACGATGCGGGCCACCTCGGCGGCCCGCAGCCCGCCAGGGGCGGGTCCGCGCACCACCAGCCCGGCATTCGGATTGCGGGCCAGAACCCAGGCCCTCGCGGCCGCCGCCGCCGCGCACGACCGCACATCGGCCGGGGTGACCACAACGACGAGATCAGCCGCGTCCAAGGCGGTTTCGGTGGCCGCGGTGCGCTGCCGGGGCACATCGCACACCACGGTGACCCCGCCCCGGCAGCCCGCGTCGATTACCGCGCTCAGCGCCGTCGGTTCGATGTCCACACCGGTGCGCCCGCTGGACAGGACGCTGACCGCATTGCGGCGCGGCAACGCATCCCGCAGTGCCGGATAGCCCAGCCGCCCGCCCTGCAGCGCCAGGTCCGGCCACCGCACACCCGGCTCGTCCTCGCTGCCAAGCACCAGATCGATGCCCCCGCTGAACGGGTCGGTGTCGACGAGCAGCGCCGTCGACGCGGACTGCGCCAGCGCGGCGGCGAAGATCGAGGCGCCCGCACCGCCCCTGGCGCCGAGCACGGCCACCGCGGGTCCGCGTCCGTCGTCATCGCGGACGGCGACGTCGGACAGCGCGGCCACCAACTCGGCGTCCTGCGCCGGCAACGTCACGACACGTTGCGCGCCGATCGATATCGCCGCCCGCCAATCCTCGGGCAGCGGCGTGCTGCGGGCGATCAGCACCACCCCGTCGCGACGCGGCAATCCCCGCTCGGCGCACCGGTGCGCGGCCTCGGCGTCCAGCAGCACCGCCGCCGCAGCCGTCCACACCTTGCGGCCCGACGGTTCGGCGGCGCGTACGAGCCCGATACCGGCGGCCGCGGCCACCCGGGCCACGTCCTCGCCCAACAGGGGGTCGCCGATCAGCGCGAGTGCCGTGGTCGCCGGACCGTTCGATGGGGCCATGTCCCCACCCTGCGGCCCGCAGCGGGCCCGCGCCATCGCCCGATCGCGAATTGGGGATGAATCTCGGACTGTGGACAACCGGGGCGTGACGCGGCGAGATATCCGGTACGAAAACGCCGTTGCGGTACAGAAAGGGCAACGTTGAACGGCTTTCGCCGAGAGGACCGACCCCAGATAGAAAGACGACCCCCGCCAGGGGGGGAGGAGGCGGAGGTCGTCGTGTATCAGCCCCGGGGGGTCGGGCTGATACACCCTCGGCATAAGCCGAGTAATGCTCACTATACACACGGAACTGCCAAAACACGCAAGGGCCAGGCACGCGAGTTACCTAGAACGATCTTGTTCGCCCAAATTCTGAGAATGTGTCGTGAACTGCCATTTTGGTCTCCGAGTCGGATACCTGCGCACGGCTGCCTCTATGCTGGCGCTTGTGACCGCATCCGATCCGGCTGCCGGGGAGTCGATCGCAACGCGACCCGGGCCGTCCGACGGGCGGCCGGTGCGCACCGCGGCGTTCTTCGATCTCGACAAAACCGTGATCGCCAAGTCGAGCACCCTCGCATTCAGCAAACCTTTCTTCAATCAGGGTCTGCTGAACCGCCGGGCCGTGCTGAAATCGACCTACGCGCAGTTCCTGTTCCTGATGTCGGGCGCCGACCATGACCAGATGGACCGGATGCGCAACTACATCACCAACATGTGCACCGGCTGGGATGTGGAGCAGGTCAAATCGATTGTGGGCGAGACGCTGCACGACATCGTCGATCCCCTGGTGTTCGCCGAGGCCGCCGAACTGATCGCCGATCACAAACTGTGCGGCCGCGACATCGTCGTGGTCTCGGCCTCGGGCGAGGAGATCGTCGCGCCGATCGCCAGGGCGCTGGGCGCCACCCACGCGATGGCCACCCGGATGGTGGTGGAGGACGGCCGCTATACCGGCGAGATCGCGTTTTACTGCTACGGCGAGGGCAAGGTCGAAGCGATCCGGGCACTGGCCGCGCGCGAAGGCTATGCGCTCGATCACAGTTACGCGTACTCGGATTCGGTCACCGACATTCCGATGCTGGAGTCGGTGGGCCACCCCACCGCGGTAAACCCGGACCGCGGTCTGCGCAAGGAGGCCGGCGGACGCGGTTGGCCGGTACTGACTTTCACCAAACCGGTCTCGCTGCGCGATCGGCTTCCCGCGCCGTCCGGGGCCGCCGTGGCCACCACCGCGGCCGTCGGGATCAGCGCACTGGCGGCCGGCGCGCTGACCTACTCGCTGCTCCGGCGCCTCACCTTCTGAGCGATCCGACAGCTACCGGGTGTAGTAGCTGCCGCCCCGGCGTAACGATCTGAAATCCCGGCCGATTTGGGCCTTGCTGTGACCGTAGTCACGTAGTACAAAGGAACCACGGAAGCTTGGCAAGGCCAAGGTTTAGCCGGAAGAGAAGGCTAAGTCTCCTGAACCAAGCTCCTAGCACGGGTCCCGGCACCCACGCGGAGCACATGCCGCGGAATAGGTAAAAGTGTTTGCGGGCCTGCGTGATTGCGGAAAGCGGAAGGCTACGACGGTCCCTTGGGTGGGGCTGCAGCCAGAGCGCATCGCAAAGACGCCGAGGCCACCCACGCGACCCAACATGCACGCTTGGTAACCGGAATCCGTGCTAGCGGGCGACGAGCCGAACACAGTTCGGAGCGTCGCCCGCTTTTACGTTGCTGGAGTCCGATCGCCCGCCCCGTCCCGGTACCCCATGCCCGACGAAATACGGGTGGCCGCCCGCCGCACGACCGGAACCAGCCCGCGCATCCGCGCGGCCGGCATATACGGGCGCGTCGCCGAGACACTGATCGCACCGACGATGGCCTTGGACGCATCACGCACCGGCGCGGCGACGCATCGAATGCCGGGCTCGTTGTCTTCGAGGTCCATCGCGGCGCCCATCTTCGCGTAGGTCTGCATCCGGCCGCAGAACGCCACCTCGTCGCGGTTGGCCGCCGAGGGGACCGTCACCCGATCGGCATCGGCGGCATACATCGCCTCCCACCGGTCCGCGGAGTCCAGCAGCAGGGCCATGCCCACACCGGTCCGGGTCAGCGGCATCCGGTGCCCGACCCGCGAGCGCATCTCGGCACCGCGCGACCCCGGCAGCTTGTCCAGGTAGAGCACCGAATCCCCGTCGATCACGCCGAGATGGACGGTGTCGTGCACCTGTGCGGACAGCTCCTCGAGCACCGGGCGCGCGACGACCGGCAACGGATTGCCGTGCAGGGCCTTGAATCCGAGTTCGATCAGCGCCGGACCCAGCGTGTAGCCGCCGTCGACGTGGCGCAGGAACTCCTCCCGGACCAGCAGCTGCACCATCCGATGCGTCGTACTGCGGCCCAGCCCGGTGCGGTCCACCAGCGTGCGCAGGTCGCGCGCACCCTCGCCGACCGCCCGCAGCACCGCCAGCCCGCGGGCCAGGGTCTGCGTGCCGGGTGGGATCTCGGTGGAGGTGACCATCTGTCCAGCGTCCCATATATAGGGACTGTGTTGGATATTTTGGGACAGCTTGCGCATTGTGCTCCTTGTGATGCACGACACGCCACCCACCGACGGGGCCCGGCTCATCGCCCTGGACTGGGGCACATCGGCCCTGCGGGCGTGGCTGCTCGGCGCCGACGCCAGGATCGTCGACGCCCGTCAGCGCGACAGCGGACTGCTCAGCGTCACCGCGGGCGGGGATGCCGGGACCCGGGCGCGCGACTATGCGGCGGCCTTCGCCGAGATCTGTGGCGACTGGCTGCGGGCCTGTCCTGACCTGCCGGCAATCGCCTGCGGGATGGTGGGAAGCGCGCAGGGCTGGCGTGAGGCCGGGTACCTGACCGTGCCGACCGGGCTGGCCGTCGGGCCCGACGCCCTGACCGCGGTCCCCCACGATCGGGGGACGCTGTACCTGGTTCCCGGCCTGCGCCTCGAACGTGACGGCGGTGCCGGCGATGTGATGCGCGGCGAGGAGACACAACTCGTCGGCGTCCTCGGCATGCTCGACGATCCGGCCGGCGAGCTGCTGGTCGTGCTGCCCGGCACGCACACCAAGTGGGTCAGCATCCGGGACCGCCGGGTGCTCTCCTTCACCACGGCCATGACCGGCGAGCTCTACGGTCTGCTCACCCGGCACGGCATCCTGGCCCGCACCGCCACCGGGCCGGCCGGTAACGACGACGACGAGGCCTTCGCCCGCGGACTGGCCGCCGACACCTCACGCGGGCTGGCCGCCGCGCTGTTCGGGGCCCGCGCTCTGGTGCTCGACGGACTGCTCGACCCGGGCGCCCTGCCCGACTACGTATCCGGTCTGCTCATCGCCGACGAGGTCGGCCACCTGCTGCCCGAACATCACAACGATCAACGGATCGTGTTGTGCGGCAACGCCGATCTGTGCCGTCGTTACGCGGCCGCGCTCGAGGTGCACCAGGTGGCGCCCGCGGCATCGATCACCGGGGACGCCGCTGCGCTCGGCCTGTGGACCGTGGCCGTCGACAGCGGGCTGATCGACCCCGCCCGACACACCATGGAGGTTTCATGAACACCGGCACCGGACTGGTGGCCATCCTGCGCGGCATCCGCCCCGATGAGATCCTGGCCGTCGGTGCCGCCCTCGTCGACGCCGGGCTCACCGCCATCGAGGTGCCGCTCAACTCGCCGCAGCCCTTCGACTCGATCGAGCGTCTCGCCGCGGCGGCCCCCGACTCGTGTGCGGTGGGTGCGGGCACGGTGCTCACCGTCGACGACGTCGCGAGGGCCCAATCCGCCGGCGCCCGAATCATCGTGGCGCCCAATACCGATCCCGACGTCATCGCCGCCGCGGTGGCGCGCGGTCTACGCCCGTATCCCGGGGTGGCCACCCCCACCGAAGCGTTCCGCGCGGTCGCGGCAGGCGCCGTGAACCTCAAGCTGTTCCCCGCGGACGCGGTCGGCGTCTCCGGGATGTCGGCCTGGCGCGCGGTCCTCCCGGCCGACGTCGAAATGCTCCCGGTCGGTGGTGTCGACGAACACAACCTGGCCGGATGGGCGGCCGCGGGCGCCGGCGGCGCCGGGCTGGGCTCAAACCTGTACCGCCCGGGCGACGACGCCGCCGAGGTCGGCCGCCGCGCTCGCGCCCTGCAGAACATCTGGTCCGAGGCCGAGAGGAACCACCGATGAAGATCAAGTCACTCAAGACCTACACCGTGCCGCCGCGGTGGCTGTTCGTGCGGGTCGAAACCGACGACGGTGTCGTCGGCTGGGGTGAGCCCGTCCTCGAGGGACGCGCCGCCACCGTCGCGGCCGCGGTCGAGGAACTGTCCGACTACCTGATCGGCCAGGACCCGGCACAGATCGAGGACCTGTGGACGGTGATGTACCGGGGTGGCTTCTACCGCGGCGGCGGCATCCACATGAGCGC
>NZ_JBSFPX010000170.1:0-16604 GCF_053588415.1 Mycobacterium sp. NPDC003449 | reverse complement strand
TATCTCCGAGCGGCTCGTGGAAGTGGTAGGCCACGGTGTCGTCGTCGATCTGCGACAGCGACCCCTCCTGGGCCCGGATCGCCCCGGCGAAGTACCGGAAGTGGTCGACGGCCAACGGGATGTCGGCGTTCAGCGTCTCCCGGATCGGCTTGCCGTTGTCCCACGACTCCGCCAGTGCGATCGACTCCAGGTTCTGCTCGATCCGGTCGGCGATCTTGTTGAGGATCACCGCGCGCTCGGCGGGCGCGGTCTTCCCCCATGCCGGCGCGGCGGCGTGGGCGGCGTCGAGGGCCTTGTCGATGTCTGCCTCGGTCGAGCGCGCCACCTCACAGAACACCTGACCGGTCACCGGTGTCGGGTTCTCGAAGTACTGGCCCTCGACCGGCGCCACCCACTCGCCGCCGATGTAGTTGTCGTACCGGGACTCAAATGCCATCAGGGCGCCCTCGGCACCCGGACGTGCGTAAACGGTCATCGCATTCTCCTGCGCTCGGATACCGAAGTGTGTCGGTAGTCACTCACCGTAGGCAGTGGGAGGTTGCAGCACGGTTGCATTCGCCGGACCCGGGCTCGGGCTCAGCCCAATTCGGCATCCAGCCCGGCCAGGTGACCGCGGGCCCTGGCCCGAGCCACCGGGTCGGCATCGGCGTGATCGTGCAGCAACCGCCAGCCCTCCCGGTCGTCGCGGCCGTCGGGCATCTGCAGCCAGGTGCGCAGCAGTTCCAGGTTTCCCAGGGCGGCCCGGGCCAGCACGGCTTCGCGCAGGCTCGCCGCCAGCTCAGTGCGCAGCCGGCCGACCGCGGGCGATACCGATTGCGGCAGCAACGCCCCGGCATACGCACCCAGCGCGGCAGCCACGTCACCGGCCTGCAGCGCGTCGAACACGTCGCCGAGATCGCTGGAGACCGGCGACAACAGCCGGTACGGGCGCGAGGCGACGTAGTCGGCCCCGATCACGCGACGCAGCCGGGACATCTCGGCCCGGACCGTCACGACGTCGAGGTCCTTGTCGTCGAGCAGCATCGCGAGGTGATCGGCGGACAGCCCCTCGGGATGGCGGATCAGCAGGACCAGGATGTCGGCGTGGCGGCCGGTGAGCAGGTGCGGCTGGGCCCGACCGTGCTCGTCGAACAGGTGCCAGCGCGGACGGCCCGCGCCGAGCACCGAAAGCCGGGCGCCCGCCGCGGGCGGCGCGGCGGGGCGGGTCAGCCGCAGCAGGGCCAGCTGGTTCTCGACCGCGGCGGCGGTGGCCCGGACCAGCGCCAGCGTCTGCGCCGAGGCGACCGTGGCGTCGCCGGTGAGATCGATCGCACCCAGCAGGACGCCGGTGACCGGATCGTGCACGGGCACCGCCGTACAACTCCACAAATGCACGACCCGGGAGAAGTGCTCGGATCCGCGGATCTGCAGCTCGCGGTCCAGCGCCAGCGCGGTGCCGGGGGCGTTGGTCCCCGCCGCGCGTTCACTCCAGTCCGTGCCGGGCACGAAGTTCATCGCCTCGGCCTTTCGGCACGCCACCCGGTCCCCCTCGACCCACAGCAGGGTGCCGTCGGCCGCGGTGATCGCGACCACGACGCCGGCGTCGACGGCATCGTTGACCAGCAGTTTGCGGATCAGCGGCAGGGTCGGGGCCAGGGGGTGGGTATCGCGCAGCTCGGCGAGGGCGGCCACCTCGGCCGACGCCCGAGCACCCCGGTCGGGGTCCACGCCGGTGGCCAGGCTGCGCCGCCAGCTGTCGGCCACCACCCGGCGCAGCGATGTCGAATCGAGGTAGGCGGCGTCGACCTGGCCATCGATGAACAGGTCGTGCACAGCACTCACCTTCGCCGGCGGTATCCGGGTCGATACCCGCCCACCTGCGTTGCCCGATACGGCCACGACGATCACACTCCTGAACGCACGGTCTCTGAGCCGGCCATGCGCTTGCCGCCAGGATAGTTGAGAAAATGTGACGCGGGTAACTCAGCCGCAGGTCGGGGCGCCGCGGAATCGTTGATCGGGCCCCACTGTCGGTATAGTCGGGCCACGGCGGCTTGTCTGTTCTGCCTCTGCCGCCATCTCGATCGTCACCTCGAGCGCCGCGGGATGTCACCCGCGCCGGGCAGGACGACCGCCTACCTTTCGGAGTTCTCCTTGTCTGCCCAGAAGTCTGCCCAGAACACCTTTGCCGAACTCGGCCTGCCCGCCGGCATCGTCGCCGCGCTGGACGCCAACGGCATCACCACACCGTTCCCGATCCAGGCCGCGACCCTGCCGGATTCGCTGACCGGCCGCGACGTGCTCGGCCGCGGCCGCACCGGGTCGGGCAAGACCTATGCGTTCCTGCTGCCCCTGGTCGCCCGGCTGGCCGGCAGCGGCACCCCGCGGGTGTCCGGCCGGCCGCGGGCCCTGATCCTGGCGCCGACCCGCGAACTGGTCACCCAGATCGAGGCGTCCCTGGCTCCGCTGGCCGCGGCGGCCGGTCTGCGCTCGATCAATGTGTTCGGCGGGGTCGGCCCCGGCCCGCAGATCGCCGCGCTGAAGCGCGGCGTCGATATCGTCATCGCCTGCCCGGGCCGGCTCGAAGATCATGTGTCCTCGCGGCACGCCGACCTGTCCGCGGTGGAGATCACCGTGCTCGACGAGGCCGATCACATGGCCGACCTCGGCTTCCTGCCCGGGGTGAAACGACTGCTGGACCGCACCCCGAGGAACTGCCAGCGGCTGCTGTTCTCGGCCACGCTGGACGCGGGCGTCGACGTCCTGGTGAAGCGCTACCTGCACGATCCGGTGGTGCACAGCGTCGATTCCGCGCAGTCGCCGGTGACGGCGATGGTTCACCATGTGCTGCACGTGGACACCACGGCCCGGATCAACGTGGTCACCGACCTTGCCGCGTCCCCCGGCCGAACCATCGTGTTCGCCCGCACCAAGCACGGCGCGAAAAACTTGACCCGCCAACTCAACTCGCGCGGAGTCTCGGCGGTCGAGCTGCACGGGAACCTGTCCCAGAACGCCCGCACCCGTAACCTCACGGCGTTCTCCGACGGCAGCGCCACCGTTCTGGTGGCCACCGACATCGCCGCCCGCGGCATCCACGTCGACGATGTGAGCCTGGTGGTGCACGCCGATCCGCCGGTCGAGCACAAGGCCTACCTGCACCGGTCCGGCCGCACCGCACGCGCGGGGGCCGAGGGCACCGTGGTGACGTTGATGCACGATGCGCAGGTTTCGGATGTCCGCAACCTCACCCGTAAGGCCGGGGTGAAGCCGACGATCACCAGGATCACCGGCCTGGACCATCCGGTGCTGCAGGAGATCGCGCCGGGGGAACGGGTTTTCGGCGAGCCGATGCGTGCCGAGGCGAAACCCGCCCGGCCCCAGCCGGCCCAGCCGCGGCGCAGCAGGCCCCAGCGCTCCAATCGCTCGGAGGCCACCTCCGGCGGCGGCCGTTCCGGTGCGCACCGGGGCGGTGGGCGGGGACGCCGGCCGCGCAGGCCGAACGGTTCCGCGGCGCGCTGACGCGGGCCCGACTTCGCGATGTACGGTCCCGCCCGGTCTCTCCATCCCGGGCGGGACCGCACACGTTTGCGGGTGGGGCGGCTCAGAAGCCCCACGCGTTGGCGGCACTGCGGTCGGTGGCGGCGATATCGTCGGCGCCGTCCCGGACCGCGTTGCCGAGGTTGACCAGGATCTCGTTGAGCGAGGCCGCGGCCTGATTCCACCTGGCCTGTTCGGCGCGGTAGGCGTCGGCGGCCTCACGGGTCCAAATCTGTTGCAGCGGAGCGATCTGCGCGCGCAGGTCGTCGAGCGCCGCGTTGAGCCGGTTGGCGGTGGTGTGGATCTCCTGGATGACCGAGTACTCGATCTCGCCGAAATCGTAGGACAGGACGTGGTTCACGGTGGACTCCGATCGATCAGAGGTGGTCGCCGACGGCGCCGAGCCGCTGCGAATGGCCGTCGGCCGCCTCGCGCAGGGTCCGCTCGTTGATCCGGATGGTTTCGGCGATGCGTTGCAGCGCCGTGTGCAATTTGACCGACTCGCTGTTCCACCGGTCCACCACATCGCGGAACCGCAGCGCCGCGACCCCGCCCCACACCGACGGCGGCACACTGGTCATGCGGCCGATGAACGTCGCCAACATGGCCCGGATATCGTCGTTGAGCACGTCGACCTTGCCCGCCACGGTCGTCATCACATCGAAGTCGGTGCCTAACGCGCCCGCCCGACCCACCGGTTCTGCCATTGCCAACCCTCCGTTCTTGTATTGCGGGATATAACAATTGGACGCAGCCGGGACCGTTTCGGTTCCATCTGGTTTCAGCGCACCGCATGGGCGGACTCGACGGCGGCCCGGCACGGCTGCGCGACCGTCTCGGCACGTCCCGGTGCGCTCTGACAGCCGATGGCGATCCGCACCGGGCCGTCCAGCAGCACCGCCCACCGCACCTCGCGGTCGGCGCGGAGCTCCCGGTAACTGGCCACGTCCCGGCCGGCGATCCGATCGCCAGGGTTGAAGTCCACGAACACCCCGGCGGGCTCCTCGTCGAGCGCGCGGCGCAGCGCATCGCCGAGACGGCCTGCCGACTCACCGGCCGGGGCGTCGGACTGGGTGAGGTGCAGCACGACATCGGGGTCCGATGGCGAAACCACCTGCACCCGGGCCGAGCCCGGACCACCGGTGACCCGCTGCACCGCCCAGCCTGCCGGGACCCGCATTTCCACCCGGCCCTCCACCAGCGGGGTCGACGATTCGCCAGCGCCGGGTCGATGCCCGGTTGCGAGGGCCGCCCCGGCGCACAGCGCCGCGAGAATCAGCGCCGCAGCCACCAACACGGGTCGCCGCCGGACCGGCGCATCGGGACCGGCCGGCGGGACCGCCGCCGTCGCGCGCCGCAACCCGACCGCATCCAACAGCGCCGCATCGGCCGTCGACACCGCGACGCCAAGGCCCCGAAGGCGCGTGGTCACCTCGCGGCCCAGCGCCGCACCGCGGGCCACCTCGCCCGGCGCGTCGACGATCACCGCATCCGCACCGTCCAGCAGCCGCAGGACGGTGTCCACGACGCCTGTGTCGTCGCAGCGGGCCACGCAGACCGGATCGGTGCCGGGCCGGGCCACCACTACCACGTCGTCGGCGATCTCCACCACCGCGGCCGACGGGTGGCCCGACCCGGCTCGCAACGCCTGCATCCGCTGCAGTACAACACTGTCCGCGCAGTGTTCGGCACCGGCGTTGCGGATCAGGGCGAGCTGGTCGGTGGTCCACCAGGTCGGGCAGACCAGGATCAGCGCGTCGGCTTGGGCACCGCCCGCGGCGCCGATCAGCTCGGTCCACAGCACGTCGACGGCGACCGGCTGATCGTCGATCAGGGCGATCGGATCGTCGATGCATTCCACCGCGGTGGCGGCCCGGTCCGCCGCGACGGTGCCGGGTCCGCGCACCGTGACCGGGCCGGCCTCGATCACCACGGTGCTCACGGTGTCGGCGCCATCGCGACCTGGACCAGTTGTTCCGGGGCGGTCCGGGTGATCAGGGTGCCCCGGCCGGGCGGCAGCGGCCGGCAGCGGGCCGCTCCGAGCAGCACCCCCTCCTCGGGCGCCGCACTCATCATCAGGCCCATACAGCCGAGTTCCTTGAGCCGGCCCAGCACCGGGTCAAACATCGCCCGCGCGGCTCCGCCCGACCGCCGGGCCACCACCAGGTGCAGGCCGATATCGCGAGCGTGTGGCACCAACTCCAGAACGGGGCCAAAGGGATTCGCTCCGGCCCCGGCCACCAGGTCGTAATCGTCGATGACCAGATACAGTTCGGGTCCCGACCACCAGGACCGGTCGCGCAGCTGCCGTTGGGTGACCTGAGGTCCGGGCAGCCGGCCGCGCAGCCGCTCCAGTACCGGCGGCAGCGCCGCTTCGAGCGCCCCGGACGAGATCGCGTAACCGGTCAGATGGTCGGATTCCACCGCCCCGAGCAGGGTGCGGCGGTAATCGACGACGAGCAGCTGGACGTCGGTCGGCGCGTTGGTCCGCACCAGCTCGGTGCACAGGGTGCGCAGCGTGGTGGACTTTCCGCAGCCCGGATCGCCGAGGACGACCAGATCGGGTTGCTCGCCGAAATCCACCAGGGCGGGTGCATAGTCGTTCTCGCCGAGTCCCACCGTCACCTGGGTGGCCGGCCGCGGGCACCCGACGGCGGCCAGCGACTGCCGGTCGACCAGGCTGGGCAGCAGGCGCACGGCCGGGGCGCGGGCGCCGCCGTGCTGGGTGTGCAGGATGTCGCCGGCCCGCGACAGTGCGGCCGCGATTCCGGTGTCGCAGGCCGACCCGTCCAGCCGGGGCAGCGCGATCAACAGCTCGTATCCTGCACGGGTGAGACCGCGGCCGGGTCGGCCATCGCCGAGCCGGCGGGCCCGGTTGCGGTCCATCTCCGATTCCGCCGGGTCGCCGAGCCGCAGCTCGATCCGGCTACCGAGCTGGTCCTTGACCGCAGGCCGGAACTCGGCCCACCTCGAGGCGGTGGCCACGAGATGCACCCCGTACGAAAGCCCCTGCACCGCAAGTGCGGTGATGGTTGCCTCCAGGTCCTCGAATTCGCCGCGCAGTGTCGACCACCCGTCGACGATCAGGAACACATCCCCGTACCGGTCGTCGATCAACCCGTCCGCGGCGCGGCGCCTGCGGTATTCGGCCATCGACTCGATACCCAGATCCCGGAACCGAATTTCCCGGTCCCGAAGCACGCCGCGGATGTCGGCTACCGTGCGCCGCACCAGATCGGTGTCGCGGCGCCCGGCCACCACTCCGACGTTGGGCAGCGCGGCCAGCGCCGCCAATGCCCCGCCGCCGAAATCGAGGCAGTACAGCTGCACGTCCCGTGGATGGTGCCCGGCCGACAACGCCGCGCCCAATGTGCATGCGACGGTGGATTTCCCCGATTGCGGTCCCCCGACGATCGCGACGTTTCCGGTCGAACCGGACAACTCCAGGACCAGCCGGTCGCGGCGCTGGTCGAAGGGCCGGTCGATGAGGCCGACGGCCACCGTGAGCGGTTCGGCCGCCGCCATCAGGACATCGCTGAGCGGTATCGACGCGGGTAGCGGCGCCAGCCACACCTGGTGGGCGGGCGTACCGTGCCCGGCCACCCGGGACAACACGACATCGAGCACCGTGGCGGTTTCGGTCCGGGGCGCGGCCGTTTGCGACGGCGCCCACCTGGCGGTGAACGGGCGCACGGCCGGTACCGCGGGCGGCTCGATCCGCACCGTCCCCGGGTGCGGTCCGGAGACGAACGCGGTTTGGAACCGGGTCAACTCACCGGCGGGGGTCTTGAGGTAGGCCGCGCCGGGAGTGTTCGGGAGTTGGTGCGCGTCGGCAGTTCCGAGTACCGCCCGTGATTCGCTGGGCGAGAATGTCTTCAGGCAGATCCGGTAGGACAGATGGGTCTCCAGGCCGCGCAGCCTGCCCTCGTCGAGTCGCTGGCTGGCCAGCAGCAGATGGATGCCGAGTGACCGGCCGAGCCGGCCGATCGCGACGAACAGCTCGGCGAAGTCGGGGTGCTGATGCAGCAGTTCGGAGAACTCGTCGACCACGATCACCAGCGCGGGCAGCGGGGGCAGATCGGGACGCCTGCGCCGGTAATCGGTGATGCCTGCCAGGTTTCCCGCCGCCCGCAGCAGTTCCTGTCTGCGGGTCATCTCCCCCGCCAACGCATCGGCCATCCGGGCCACGAGCGCGGCCTCGTCGGCCAGGTTGGTGATGACCGCGCTGACGTGCCGGGCCGATTCCAGGCCGAGAAACGTTGCCCCGCCCTTGAAGTCGACCAGAATCAGGTTGAGCGCATCGGGTGAATGGGTGGAGATCAAACCCAGCGCCAGGGTCCGCAGCAACTCCGACTTCCCCGATCCGGTGGCCCCGACGCACAACCCGTGCGGCCCCATCCCGTTCTGGGCGGCCTCCTTGAGGTCGAGGTGTAGCGGCACACCGTCCGCGGTCACCCCGATCGGGACCCGCAGCAGCCGCTCCGGCGCCGCCGTCCGCCAGCAGTGCGGCGGCTCGATCCCGGCCGCATCGCCCACCCCGATCAGATCGGCCCAGCCCGAGGGTGAAACCCGTTGCGGCGCAGCTGGCTGCAGGCGGGCCAGCCGCCGGGCACAGGTCCGCGCCTGAGTCTCGCTCATCCGGTCGGGCCGCGCGTCCAGGTCGCCGAAACGCCGACCGTCGGCCGTGATGCGCAGCCGTGCCGACGCCCCGGGACCGGCACCGACCATGAGCACCGTGACGCCGGGAGTCGGCTCGGGAGGATCGGCGGCGTCGACGATCAGGACGAGGTGCGCCGCGACCGCCCCTGGAAGTTCGGCCGCGCGGCGATGGTGCATCCGGGCCGGCCCGGCAGCATCGCAGCGCTGCGGATGCCCATGGTGTGGTAGCCATTTCATCCACTCCCAGTGCCGGGCCACGCCATCGCCGGCGAGCACCCCGATCCTGACGTCACGGGGGCTGTGCCAGGTGGCCAGTTGGCACACCATGGCGCGGAGCAGGGCCCTGGCGTCGGCGGCGTCCCCGTCGACCGCGAGGCCGGGCAGCTCAGCCAGCGCGACCGTCACCGGCACCTCGGTCACCGTCGAGCGGACCCCGATCAGCCGGCGCAGCGCGACGACGGTGACCGGATCGGATTCGCCATCTGCCGGGGTTTGCGGCAGCACCAGCCGGGTGCACAACGGCCGCTCCCCGATCCCGATCCGGACCGCACCGAACGCCGGATGCCCGGGGTCGCGCTCGCGCACCCGGCCCGCCAGACACCACAGCGCGCCGGGATCGGGGTGTGCGGCATGCTGATCCTCCCACTGGGCCTGCGCGGTGGCGGCGGCCGCGGCGCCGAGCCCGTCGAGATAGCGCAGGTATTCGCGGCGGTCACGATCCAACTCGGCTGCGCTGCCGTTGCCGCGCAGGCTGTACACCAGGGTTCCGATCACCGACATCACCATCATGACCGGGAAGAACATGAACGCCGGGCCGCGCGCGGCGGCCGCGCCCGAGGTGAAGTAGACCGCCATCATCCCGGCCATCGCGACCACCAGCAGCACCGGCAGCAGCCGCGTCATCGGATTGGTCGGGGTGGCCCGCGGTATCACCGGCGGTGCATCGATCAGCACCTCGCCGGACGGGTACGGCTCGGCGAGTGCGGGTGGTGCGGCAACGGGCTCCATCGACAGATTTGGACGCACGCCACGGCCGATCCGTTCCATCCTCGTCGGAGAAAAATTGCCGCACGGAACGCTCTCGGACGTCGGTTACGGTGCTAGGCACTGGCGTCGATCGGGGGTGATGGCATGCCGGATGCTTTGCGCCGCGTGTCGATTCACTGCGGCCGGGTCGACGACGATCCGGTCACCGTGGATCTGGCCCTGCCCGCGTCGGTCCCGGTCGGCGAGCTGATGCCGTCGATCGTCGAGGCCTGCGCGGCCGACGATGCCGCACCGGTGAACTGGCGTCTGTACCTGGCCTGCGGTCCTGCGCTGGACGAGTCGGGGACACTGGCGCACAACGATGTTCACGATGGCGATCTGTTGTTGCTCGCACGCGACACCGTTCCGGCACCCCAGCGCCGGACCGGCTCGGTCACCGACGCGCTCACCACGGCGGTGCCGACAGCAACGGCCGGGCCGCGTCTGCAGGTGGCGGGCTGCCTGTGGTCCTGCCTGGCGGCCGCGCTGGCACTGGTGTGGGCCGGTGTCGCCACCGCGGGCCCCGGCCGGTTCGCGATCGCGGCCCTGCTGGCCGTCGGGGTCACCGGGGCCGCAGTGACCGCCGCGCGGATGCGGGCCGCACCGATAGTGCTGACGGCGCTGAACATCGCCGCGGTGGTCGAGGTCGCGGCGTTCGGGTTTCTCATCGTGCCCGCAGGCCCGGGTCCGGCGAACTTTGTGCTGGCCGGTGCGGCCGCGGCGTCGGCCGGGATCGTGATGTTGCGGATTTCCGATTGTGGCACAACGCTTCTGCTGGCGGTCGTGACGTTCTCGGCCGTATCGGCCGTCGCGACCGGATGCGCCGTGGTCTGGCCGCTGGGGCTGCAGGCGATCGGCTCGGTGCTGGCCGCGACCGGGCTGGCCGCGCTGTCGCTGGCGCCACGGGTGTCGATCGCCGTCGCGGAGCTGACTCCACCGGTGCCGGGCGAACCCGACGCTGACGACGCCGCCGCGGACCCGGCCGATATCGCCGTGCTGGCCGCGCGCGGGCACCGCACGCTGACCGGGCTGATCGCCGGGTGCGCCGCGGCCGCCGGGCTCGGCGCGGCGCTCGTCGCGGCGGGCGCCAGGGATCGGGTGTCCCCAGCGACCGTCGCGTTCACCGCCGCGGTCGGGATGGCGCTGGTCCTGCGGTCCCGGTCGTACGCCCAGGGTCACTGCCGGACCGCATTCTCGGTCGCCGGCCTGCTCGGCCTGACCGCGACGTTCTTTCAGATCGTGATGCGCTCGCCGCAGCACGGCAGCTGGACCGGCCTGCTCGCGGTCGGGGCCGGGATGGCACTGCTGGGTCCGGTAGCCGCCGGGCCCGCGGCGGCGCGGGTGGTCGACGGCCTGGAATACCTCGCGCTGGCTACGATCGTTCCGCTGACCTGTTGGCTCACCGGCATTTTCGGCGTCATTCGGAATCTGGGGCCGCTGTGAGCGCACCGTACCGGATGGCGGCGGCGGCCCTGCTGGCACTGCCACTCGCGGTGACACCCATCGCGGGTGCGGTGGCGCCGCCCGCGGTCGACGAGGCCCGCCTGCCCCCGGCGCAACCACCGGTACCGGCCCGGCCGACCGAGCAGCGCCGGCCATGTTTCGACCCCGGCAGCGCCGCCACCGGCCCCGTGCACAACCCGCTCGGGCTCGGCCCGGTGTGGTCGCTGACCAGGGGCGCGGGCCAGACCATCGCGGTGGTCGACACCGGGGTCACCCGGCACCGGCTGCTGCCGCACCTGGTTGGCGGCGGTGACTATGTGTCACACGGTGACGGCACCGCCGACTGTGACGGTCACGGCACCATTGTCGCAGGGATCGTCGGCGGCGCCCCTACCGACGACGGCTTCAGCGGTGTCGCGCCCGATGCCACGGTCCTCGCAATCCGGCAGTCCAGCAACAGGTTCGGTCCGCAAGGCGGCACGACCGGCGTCGGCGACGTCAATACCCTGGCGAAGGCGGTGCGGACCGCGGCCGACTTGGGCGCCACCGTCGTCAACATCTCGTCGGTGGCCTGTGTCGCCGCGGATCTCGCCCCCGACGACCGGGCCCTCGGCGCCGCACTGGCCTACGCGGTCGACGTCAAGAACGTCGTGGTCGTCACGGCCGCGGGCAACGTCGGCGGCCCCAGCCAATGTCCGGAGCCGAACCCGCCCGATCCGGGCTGGGAGAAGGTGCGGTCGGTGGCGAGCCCCGCGTGGTATGACGACCTGGTGCTGTGTGTGGGGTCGGTGGATCCCGACGGCGCGGCGTCCGCGTTCACCCTGGCGGGGCCGTGGGTCGATGTCGCGGCTCCCGGCGAGGGCGTCGTCTCGTTGCACCCGGACGGCGAACGGCTGATCGACGCGCTCGCCGAGGGCCACCCGATCTCGGGGACCAGCTACGCGGCGCCCATGGTGGCCGGCGTCGTGGCGCTGGTGCGGGCCAGGTTCCCGCAGTTGACCGCCCGCGCAGTGATGCGCCGGATCGAATCGACGGCACACCGGCCACCGGCCGGATGGGACCCGTTCGTCGGCAACGGAATCGTCGATGCGCTGGCCGCGGTCAGCGACGGGGGCCGGACGCCGCCGGCCACGCCCCGGCCCGTGGCGAGCGTCGGGACAACCACCGCGGCACCAGCGGACCCCGGCCCCCGCCGGGTGGCTTTCGGCGGCGCGGCAGTCTGTGTGGTCGCGACGATATTGCTGACCACCGCCGGACGGCTACGGCGCCGCTCGCGCGCCGTCCCGCAGGACTGACGCCGCGGCGCGGCTCAGTTCGGGCCCCCGAGGCAGCAGCGCGAGCATCGGCCACGGCCCCTCGACGGCGGGTCCCGCCAACCCGAGGCTCGCCGCCGTTTCGTCGTCGCGGATTCCGAACAGTACGCCCAGATCGTCGACCAGATACCGCGCTCCCGTCGTCGTGGACTCGCCCGCGAGTCCGGTGGCCCGTACCAATGCGCTGCGCCCGGCCGGAATGCCGATCCGATCGAGGTTCGGCCCCGCCCCGTCCTGCTGCGCCAACTCGATCGCGGTGTCCCATACCCGCAGCGAATCAGCGAGGTATAGACCGGTTTTCAGATCAGTTCCGGACGGCAGCGGATCCCAGCCCGCGCATACGGCGATGCCTGCGCCGGCCTGGACCCGCTCGGGGAGCGGCCCCAGCACCAGGTCCTGCACGAACGGTACCCGCGCCACCACGTCGGCCGCGATCTCGGGCGGCCCGCCCGCCGGCTGCGGCACGGTGAACCGGACGAGGTCGGCGACCACCCGGCCGACGCGTTGCAGCCCGTTGCCCAGCACGATGTAGAACTCCGCGGCATCGGCCCGGGCCAGACGCACCACGGTGCCCACGGTGGGCCCGCCAAGTGCCGGTGGCCCCGGGGTCCCCGGCGCCGCGATCACCGGCGCTTGCACCGCGGGAGCCTCGGGCACACCGTCCAGCAGGGACCGTGAAACCGGCACCGGTGCAATACCTTCCAGGCGCAACGCGCGGACCACCGCGATACTGCGGAGGTCGACGCGGGCCCGCCTGCCGTCATAGAGCAGATAGGTGTTCGCCGCCCCTTCGCCGCGGGGCGACACCAGTACGGCCTGACTGCGCCGCGCGGACCGAAGACCGGCGCCCGGTCGTCCCGCCGTCAGTACGGTGCCGGCGGGTTCGGCGATATCGCATACCGTCCAACCGGATTCATCGGCCGTCAGCGGTGGATCGATCCGAATCGGTGCCCCCATTATCCCGAGCATCGGGCCCCGCCTGGCCGCCGCGAGCACCCCGGCGCCCACCGGTTCCGGATCCGCCGGGGCCCCCGCGATCAGCCGGGCCGATGCGAGATTGGGGACCGGGTGCACGGTGCCGTCCACCTGGACGTACAACGCGCCTGAATCGCGGTCTATCAGGATCGGGGCACTGCCGAGCGCGCCCCCGGGGCGCACCACCGCGAGCACCAGGGACCCGATGATCGCCACCGCGGCCAGCACACAACCGGCGGTGAACGAGATCGACTGTGCGCGTTGCGGATCATCGAGCATCCTGGCATCGCCGCGAACCAGGGCATGCATGGTGCGCCGGAGCAGGAAGCGATAGCCGCTGAGCTGTAACCGAGTGGCCGGTTGGCGTGCCATATGTCCCCCGGCAATCACCCTAACCCGGCCCGAACCAGGGACCTGGCAGCGATTTTCGCTCGGTTGTGGGCCTCAGTCCTCGCGCCGGCGTTGCCGGTAGGCCGCGACATGCTGCCGGTTGCCGCAGTTGCCGGTGTCGCAGAAGATTCGGGACCGGTTGCGCGACAGGTCGGTCAGTACCGCCTGGCAGTCCGGGGCCGCGCAGGTCTTGAGGCGGCGCAGTTCGCCGCAGCGGATCAGGTCGGCCAGGGCCATGGCGATCTCGGCGCCCATCCGCTGCCCCAGCGGATCGTCCGCCGATGCCAGGTGCAGGTGCCACTCCGGCATCTCGGGATGCCGGGTCAACCACGGCGCGGCCTTGGTCTCGCCGAGTAGTCGGTTCACCATGGCGACCGCCTCCTCCTCGTCGCCGGAGGCGGCCCAGATCTCGCCGAGGCGCCGGCGCAACCGGTGCACCGCACGCAGTTCGGCGTCGTCGCGGTCCCGCCGTCCGGTCCAGCCGAACAGGTCGAGGTACTCGTCGAGCGCCGCCAGGTCGGCGAGCTGTTCACCGTCCACCCGATCGCTGTTCACCAGCAGGGCGCCGGCCCGGAGTGTGAGCTCCGTGTCATAGGTGAAAAGCGTTTGACGCATGATCCCCTTCCGTCATAGCGTCATGACCGAAATCGATATTACTCATGACATACCCGTCGAACACCGGGGAGGTGCACCCATGACCACAGCGACCGGGCCGGACCGGCTCGACCATTCGGCCGCCGCGGGCCGATTTCGGCTCGGCATGCTGCTGGCCGTCAGCTCGGCGCTGGCATTCGGCTCCTCCGGACCGTTCGCCAAGGCCCTGATGGAGGCCGGGTGGAGCCCCACCGCCGCGGTGACCGCACGGCTCGCGGGCGGCGCTCTGGCCATGGCCGTATTCGCCTCGGTCGTCCGCCCCGGCTGGATCCGCGAGGCGGTCCGCCACACCAGGACTGTCGCGGCCTACGGCCTGGTACCCATCGCCGGCGCCCAGCTGTTCTATTACAACGCCGTCGCACACCTGTCGGTCGGCGTCGCGTTGCTGCTGGAGTACACGGCCCCGGTCCTGGTCGTCGGCTGGGTGTGGGCCACCACGCGCCGGCGCCCCGGTGCCATGACCTTCGCGGGTGTGGCACTCGCCGTCGCGGGGATCATGCTGGTGCTCGACGTGTTCACCGGTGCCCACATCAACGTCGTCGGCGTCGGCTGGGGGCTCGCCGCAGCGGTCTGCGCGGCCTGCTACTTCATGATGTCCAACGAGGTCACCACCGATGGCGAGGGCCTGCATCCGATCAGCCTGGCCGCGGGCGGCCTGATCATCGGCTCGGCGGCGGTGGCACTGCTCGGCATCACCGGCGTGATGCCGTTGACGTTCACCACCAACCCGGTCGTCATGGCGGGGTTCACCACCTCGTGGGTGTTCCCGGTGGTCGCGCTCGGCCTGATCCCGACGGCGATCGCCTACACCCTCGGCATCTTCGGGATCGCCCGGCTCAAACCCCGTTTCGCCTCTCTCGTGGGCCTGTCGGAGGTGATGTTCGCGGTCCTGGCGGCCTGGATCATGCTGGGCGAGGCGCTGACTCCGGTTCAGGTGGTCGGTGGCGCCGTCGTCCTGGTGGGTCTCGCGCTGGCCCGGCAGGGTGACCGCAGCGAGCAGGCCGCCGAACACGCCTCCAGGATTTCCGAGGCGTGCTGGCCCGATACCCCGGTTCAGGAGGCGACCGATCGAGCAAACGATTAGCCCTGGCTAACCATTTTGTGTGACTATGTCGTCTGTGAGTCTCCTCCGGAAGTCGGCCCGGGTGGCCGCCATCGCTTCGACCCTGGTCTGCGCGGCCCTGCCGCTGGCCTTGCCTCTGGTCCCGGCCGCGCCCGCCGCGGCTGACCCGTGCTCCGACATCGAGGTCATCTTCGCCCGCGGCACCAACGACGCCCCCGGCCTCGGCCGGCCCGGACAGGCCTTCGCCGACGCACTGACCGCACAGGTCGGCGGCCGCAGCTTGTCCACCTATGCGGTCAACTATCCGGCCAGCTATGACTTCCTGGCCGCGGCCGACGGCGCCAACGACGCCAGCGCGCGCATCTCCTCGCTGGCATCGACCTGCCCGTCGACCCGGGTCGTACTCGGCGGGTACTCACAGGGCGCGGCCGTCGTGGACATGCTGGCAGGCATCCCCCCGCTGGGCAACAGGGTGGGCGAGATCGGTTCGGCGCCGCCGCTGCCGAGCGAGCTGGTACCGCAGGTTGCCGCCGTGGCCGTGTTCGGCAACCCCGCCACCAAGTTCGGCAATCCGATCACCTCGTCGGTGTTCGGCGGCAAGGCCATCGACCTCTGCAAGGACGGCGATCCGATCTGCTCGCGCGGCCGGAACCCGTTCGCGCACAGCGACTACGTGACGGCCGGCCTGACCGACCAGGCGGCGAATTTCGTCGCGGGCATCGTCTGACGGCGCCAAACGTTACTATTCAGTGTGGCCTTTGATCTTGTTCGTCGTTGCACACTGCTGTTTGCGTCAGCCGCGCTGACCGCCGCCGCCGCGATCGCCGTGCCGGTGCTCGCGCCCGCCGTGGCCTCCGCGGCCGACTGCCCCGACATCCAAGTGGTGTTCGCCCGCGGCACCGATGAGCCGCCAGGTCTCGGGCGCATCGGCAACGCCTTCGTCGGCGCGCTGCGGGATAAGGTCGGCGGCCGCTCGGTCGGCACCTACGCGGTCGACTACCCGGCCAGCTACGACTTCCTGGCCGCGGCCGACGGCGCCAACGACGCCAGTGGCCACATCCAGTCGATGGTGAACGACTGCCCGAACACCCGGCTGGTCCTCGGCGGATACTCGCAGGGCGCCGCGGTGATCGACGTCATCGCGGCGGTACCGTTCCCGGCGGTCGGCTTCAACGCGCCGCTGCCGCCCAACGTCCCCGAACACGTCGCGGCGGTCGCGGTGTTCGGGAACCCTTCGGCGAAACTGGGCCTGCCGCTCACCGCCAGCCCGGTGTACGGATCCCGCGCAATCGATCTGTGCAATCCGAACGATCCGGTGTGCACCGACGGCGACAGCATTCCCGCGCACCGGGCCTACGAGGGTCCGGCCAACGACGCGGCGAATTTCGCCGCCGGCCTGCTGTAGTCCTCGCCACGGCGTCGGCACGCTCTCAGCTCGATCGCTAGGATCTGTTAGATGTTCAAACATCTTGCCGGGTGTCGCCGTCGATGGTTGTGCATGGCAGTAGCGGTGGCCACGATGGCCACCGCCCTGCCCGTGGTGGCCGCCGCCGTATCCGGCG
>NZ_JBSFPX010000169.1:0-16878 GCF_053588415.1 Mycobacterium sp. NPDC003449 | reverse complement strand
GCCAACATCGTCGACATCGACTCCGGCGAGGTGCTGCTGACCCAGAACGTCGAAGCGGGCGACATCTGGCGCATGCCGATCGTCAAGGACGCCCCGATCCGGGACTGGGTCAAGCTGGCCGTCACCCGCGCCCGGCTGTCGGGCATGCCGGTGGTGTTCTGGCTGGACACCGAGCGTCCGCACGAGGTCGAGCTGCGCAAGAAGGTCAAGGCCTACCTCAAGGAGCACGACACTGAGGGCCTGACCATCCAGATCATGCCGCAGGTGTGGGCCATGCGGTACACGATCGAGCGGGTGATCCGCGGCGAGGACACCATCGCCGCGACCGGCAACATCCTGCGCGATTACCTGACCGACCTGTTCCCGATCCTGGAACTGGGTACCAGCGCCAAGATGCTTTCGATCGTGCCGCTGATGGCCGGCGGCGGGATGTATGAGACCGGTGCGGGCGGCTCGGCACCCAAGCATGTCCACCAGCTGGTGGAGGAAAACCACCTGCGCTGGGACTCGCTCGGCGAATTCCTCGCGCTGGGCGCCAGCCTGGACGATCTCGGCACCAAGAGCGACAACGCCAAGGCCAGGGTGCTGGCCACCACGCTCGATGCCGCGACCGGAAAGCTGTTGGAGGAGAACAAGAGCCCCTCGCGCAAGACCGGTGAGCTCGACAACCGGGGCAGCCAGTTCTACCTCGCGCTGTACTGGGCGCAGGCATTGGCCGAGCAGACCGAAGACCAGGACCTGGCCACGCATTTCGCTCCGCTGGCCAAGGCGCTGGCCGAGAACGAGACCGCCATCGTCAGCGAACTCAACGCGGCACAGGGCAAGCCGGTCGACATCGGGGGTTACTACTACCCGGACCACGACAAGCTGGCCGCGGTGATGCGCCCGAGCAAGACGTTCAACGAGACGCTCGGTACCGCCGAGGATTAACCGGTGGCGCGGGCCGGGTCGATGTGGCTGTCGACGAAGTCGACGATCAGCTCGGTGATCCGGCCCGGCGCCTCGAACATTGGGACGTGCCCGACGCCGTCGAGCGTGGTGATCACCGCGTCCGCCGCGAGGCTTCTGGTGAAATGCCTGGTGAACCGGGGGGCCGGCAGCACCCGGTCCTTCTCGCAGATCACCAGCTGGGTGGGGGTGCGCGAGTCGGCGATCTGCATCAGACCGGCCGTGGTCAGCGCCTTGACCATGAGTTTGTAGTACGCGGGGCAGTGCGCCACGTCGTCGATCAGGTCGGTGCGGTCGCTGTCGTTGAGTGCGTCGGCGGTCGCGCTGACGGCCACATAGGAGATTTGGCGCGACAACGGCAACCGCAGCACCCGCCGGCCCAAGGCGGTGGTCGCCAATACCACCGGCATACCCGCCATGAATTTGGCGATGATCTCGAATTTCGCCGGGGTGAAGCGGGACCAGCCGCCGGCCGGTGCGATGCCGGTCAGGGTGCGGGCCCGGCCGCGGCGCTCCAATTCGAACGCCACCCAGCCGCCCAGTGAGTTCCCGACGATGTGCGCGGTGCCCCAACCCAGTTCGTCGAGCCGGCGTTCCACGTCGTCGGCCAGGGTGGCGACGTCGAGCAGCAGCGGTGCATGTGGGCCGCCGTGGTGCCCGGCCATGGTCGGCGCGAACACGTCGTAGCGGCCGGTGTCGGCGAGTTGCGGGGCGACGTACTTCCACACGCTCTGCGACAGCAGGAACGGGTGCAGCAGCAGGATCGGTTCCCCGTCACTGCTGCCCAGGTGTATCGGTGCGCGTTCGGCCATTCGCCCGACACTAAGGTGATACCGCCGGTATCGCAAGGGTGTGTCGGTGGCGGTCGGTAGGGTCGCGGCCGTGAGTGCGCCAACCTCGATGACAGTCACCACCATCAACGTCAACGGCATCCGGGCCGCGGTCAAACAGCGGTCCACCGAGAATCTCGGCCTGCTGCCGTGGCTCAAGGAGACCACGGCCGATGTGGTGTGCCTTCAGGAGATCCGCGCCGACGATGCCCAGCTGGCCGACGCCCTCGCCCCGGCGTTGGCCGACGGCTGGCACCTGGCGTCGGCGGAGCCGCATGTGAAGGGGCGCAACGGGGTCGCGGTGCTGTCCCGGCACCCGATCGAGGAGTCCCGGCTGCTGGCCTCCGACGAGTTCGAAGCCCACGGGCGCTACCTCGAAGCCGATACCGCTGGCGCGACGGTGGTGAGCATGTACGTGCCGACCGGTGAGGCCGAGACCGACCGCCAGCTGGAGAAGGAGCGGTTCATGGCCACGGTCGAGGCGCGGATGGCCGAGCTGCTCGCGACGGGCCGCGACGTGGTGGTGTGCGGCGACTGGAACATCGCCCACACCGAGAACGACATCAAGAACTGGAAGGGCAACCTCAAGAAATCCGGCTTCCTGCCCGCCGAACGCGCCTGGCTGACCGGGCTGCTGGGCACCGGCTGGGTGGATGTGGTGCGCACGTTGCATCCCGAGGTGGCCGGGCCGTACAGCTGGTGGTCGTGGCGGGGTAAGGCGTTCGACAACGACGCGGGCTGGCGCATCGACTACCACCTGGCCAGCCCCGAGCTGGCGGAGCGCGCGGTGTCGGCGCGGGTCGAACGGGCCGACGCCTACGCCCTGCGCTGGTCCGACCACGCGCCGGTGACGGTTCAGTTCGGCTGAGTCCAGTCCGGGCGGCGCCCGAGGTGCGCCAGGATCTGATCGAAATCCGTTGCGGTGGAAGTATTCACCGCACGGCCGAAGGGTGCGCTGCCTTCGGTGCGGAAGTCGCCGTCGGGAATGGCCATGACGATTGGCAGCAGCGCGGCGACCGCATCGTCGGGCAGGTGGTAGGGGATTCCCATGGCCGCGGCGACATCCCAGCCGTGCACCGCGTAGTCCACGAAGTGGAATCCGATCGCGAGGCTGCCCGGGAACGTGGCACTCGGTCCGAATTCGGGTAGGGCGAACACCGCATCGGCGATTCCGTCCGCGGCGAATGCGTCGAGCACGCCGCGGGCCGCCGCGGCATAGGTTCCGGCCGGGTCGGCCCGGACGGCGTCGGCCACGGCAGCGGCCCGCCAGACCTCCTCGTCGGCGCCGTTACCGCGCGCGGCGGCGGCGAAACCGTGGTGCTGGACGGTCATGTGGGCGAGCAGGTCGGCCAGCGTCCAGTCCGCGCACGGGGTGGGACGGTCCAGGTCGGTGGTGCCGATCCGGTCGACGATATCGACGGATTTCAGGACGGCGAGGCGGTGCAGAGGACGCAGGTCGGATTCAATAGTAGGCATGAGCTTACAATAAGCGTGAGCCTACAAATGCGCAATGTCGACCATGCCCGGGTGGGCTGACCCGCGACGAAACCGGATGACGCCAGTGCGAAAATCGAGGGCATCATGAGTAGCCCAAGCAAGCAGGTCGTGTTCTCCGGCGCCCAACCCACCTCCGATTCCCTGCACCTCGGCAACGCGCTGGGGGCGGTCACGCACTGGGCGCAGCTCCAGGACGACTACGACGCGTACTTCTGCGTCGTCGACCTGCACGCCATCACCGTCCCGCAGGACCCCGAGACCCTGCGCCGCCGCACGCTGGTGACCGCCGCCCAGTACCTGGCCCTTGGCATCGACCCGGCCCGCGCCACGGTGTTCGTGCAGAGTCACGTGCCCGCACACACCCAACTGGCGTGGGCGCTGGGCTGTTTCACCGGATTCGGGCAGGCGTCGCGGATGACGCAGTTCAAGGACAAGTCGCAGAAGCAGGGGGCCGACGCCACCACGGTGGGGCTGTTCACCTACCCGGTGTTGATGGCCGCCGACGTCCTGCTCTACGACACCCATCTGGTTCCGGTCGGCGAGGACCAGCGCCAGCACCTGGAACTGGCCCGCGACGTCGCGCAGCGGATCAACGCGCGGTTTCCCGACACGTTCGTCGTGCCGGAGCCGATGATCCCCAAGGCGACCGCCAAGATCTTCGATCTGCAGGATCCGACGGCGAAGATGAGCAAGTCCGCGGTCTCCGATGCCGGGTTGATCAGCCTGCTCGACGACCCGAAGGCCACCGCGAAGAAGATCCGCTCCGCCGTCACCGACAGCGAACGCGAGATCCGCTTCGACCCCGCGGCCAAACCGGGTGTCTCCAACCTGCTGACCATCCAGGCCGCGGTCACCGGTACCGACGTCGACAAGCTCGTCGAGGGATACGCCGGCCGCGGGTACGGCGACCTCAAGAAGGACACCGCTGACGTGGTCGTCGATTTCGTGGCGCCGATCAAGGCCAGGGTGGATGAACTGCTCGACGACCGATCCGAACTTGAGGCGGTTTTGGCGGCGGGCGCGGAACGCGCCAGGGGGGCCTCGGGTCGGACCCTCGCCCGGGTCTATGACAGGTTAGGGTTCTTACAGCAAACGTCGTAGACACCTGGGGAGGGGTGCGGTGAACGAGAACGAGCCGGAGAAACCAGGGGTCCTGGACCGGTTGCGCGCCCGCTTCCCGTGGTTCGACCGGGTGATGCGGGCCCAGCAGCGCTACAACGACTGCAACGGCAACTTCTACGCCGCTGGGATCACCTACTTCACCATCTTCGCCCTGTTCCCGTTGCTGATGGTCGGCTTCTCGATCGGCGGGTTCCTGCTGGCCAGCCGGCCCGATCTACTGGCCGAGCTCGAGGACCGGATCCGCGAAGCCGTATCGGGCGACCTCGGGCAGCAACTGATCGCGCTGATGGACTCGGCCATCGCGTCACGCAGCGCCGTCGGCATCATCGGGATCGCCACCGCGGCCTGGGCGGGGTTGGGCTGGATGGCCAACCTGCGCGAGGCGCTGAGCCAGATGTGGGAGCAGCACAAGAACGAATCGAACTTCGTCGCCACCAAGCTGTCTGACCTGTTCGCGCTGATCTCGGCCTTCCTTGCCATCGTGGTCACGGTCGCGCTGACCGCGCTGGGGGACCCCGCCCTGATGCGTAAAGTGCTGGGCTGGATCGGGATTCGCGATGCGGTCGGACTCGGCTGGGGATTGCGCGGCCTGTCGATCCTGGTGTCGGTCGCGATCTCCTGGTTGCTGTTTACCTGGATCATCTCCCGGTTGCCGCGCGAGGCGGTGCCGTTCCGCAGTGCGATGCGGGCCGGACTGCTTGGTGCGGTCGCTTTCGAGATCTTCAAGCAGGTGGCGTCGGTCTACTTGCAGTCCGTGTTGGGTGGGCCCGCCGGTTCGACGTTCGGTCCGGTGCTCGGCCTGATGGTGTTCGCCTACGTCACCGCCCGGTTGATCCTGTTCGCCACGGCGTGGGCGGCGACGTCGCGCGAGAGCCTGGCCCAGGAACCGGTCGCACCGCCCGACCCGGCCCACATCCTCACCAGGGTGCAGGTCCGCGAAGGCGTCGGCGCACCGGGGGTGGTGGCCGCTGCGGTAGCGGGTGCCGTTGGTGCGCTGGGTATCTCGCGAGTGATTCGGCGTCAGTGAGTGACGAGCTTGAGGCCGAGGACGCAACCGACGACGCCGAGCATCAGCACCACCTTGATCGCTGATGCGGGCTCGGTGCCGGTCAGCATCGCGTATCCGACGGTGAGCACCGCGCCGATGCCCACCCACACCGCGTAACTCGTACCGGGCGGTAGGCTGCGCATCGCGACGGCCAGACCGACCATCGAAAAGACAAGGGCCACACCGAAGGTCACCGACGGAGCGAGCCGGGTGAATCCCTCGGATTTGCCGAGTGCGGTCGCCCACACGGCTTCCAGAACTCCCGACGCCACCAGAATCAGCCAGGCCACGAGACACCTCCCAGACTCCGTCTTGTCGCTGGCCGGGTACGGTGTCGCCTCGTCCGGTGCCATGTGCTGGCAGTGCCCAGTGTAACAACGACGTAACATGGCCGGCTGTGAGCTTGGCAACCACCTGGTCCGAGGCGGTCGGCGTCGAGGTTCCGATTGTCAACGCCCCGATGGGCGGGGCGGCGGGCGGCCGGCTGGCCGCTGCGGTGTCGAGGGCGGGCGGCCTCGGCATGATCGGGATGGGCAGTTCGGCCGACGCTGCACAACTGCGGGGCGAACTTTCGCTGCTCGACGGTTCCGGTCGCCCTTTCGGTATCGGCCTGGTGCACTGGGTCATGCAGGACCGGCCTGATCTGCTCGACACCGCGCTTGCGGCCCGCCCCGCCCTGCTGAGCGTGAGTTTCGGCGACGACTTCGACTGGGTGGGCCGAGCCCACGACGCCGGGTCGACGGTGACGACTCAGGTGGCCACCGTCGATGCGGCCCGGCGCGCGGCCGATGCCGGCGTCGATGTCCTGGTGGCTCGTGGGGCCGAGGGTGGCGGCCACGGTCAACCCCTGTTGGGCACGCTGCCGTTGTTGGCCGGGGTGCTCGATGCCGTCGAGGTGCCGGTGCTTGCCGCGGGCGGGATCTCCTCGGCCCGTGCGGTGGCCGCGGTACTGGCCGCCGGTGCGGCGGGGGCCTGGCTGGGAACCGTCTTCGCCACCTGTACCGAGGCGTTGACCCCTGAGGCGTCTCGCGATGCCCTGCTGGCCGGCACCGACACCGAGCTGACCCGGGAGTTCGACATCGCCGCCGGATACCGTTGGCCGGCAAGCATTCCCGAACGGGTGCTGCGCGGAACCCCGGTCAATGCCGGGCAGGGCGTCGGGTCGGTGACCCGGATGCGCTCGGCGGCCGAGACCGTTTCGCAGCTGCGTGACGGTGCCGAAGCGCTGCTGCGCAGGTGGGGATAGGTGTAGCAGTTAGTGCTACGCTGAGTCATGGCCGAGGAGATCAGTCAGCGGGAATTGCGCAACGACAGTGGCCGGGTGCTGCGGGCACTGGATGAAGGGCAGACATTCGTCATCACCCGTAATCGTGAACCGGTCGGCGAGCTTCGTCCGCTGCGCCGCCGCAGGCTGGTAGATGCACACGTCGTGGTCGAGACGTTCCGTCATGCACCGGCAGTCGACGCGGCTCGATTTCGCGCCGACATAGACGCACTCGCTGATCAAGATCCCGCTCCACGAAGCTGAGCGTGCGCATATGCGAGAAAAGGTGGGCTTGCTCGACACTTCCGTCGTCGTCGATCTGGAATCCCTCACTCCGGAGGACCTTCCGGAGCAGATCGCGATCAGCGCAGTGACACTGGCCGAACTTGCCGCAGGTCCGGTATCGACTGCCGACCCTGCTGAACGTGCCCGACGGCAGGATCGTCTGCAGAGAGCCGAAGCCGCCTTCGACCCCATAGCTTTTGGTGTGAATGCCGCTCGCGCCTACGGACGTGTTGCGAGCGCGGTCGTCTCGGCAAAACGGCAGCCGCGGAAGCGATTCGCCGATCTCATGATCGCGGCAGTGGCGATCGCTGAGGGAATGCCCGTCGTCACGCGGAATCCCAACGACTTTCGCGGATTGGAGAACCTCATCAGGGTCATCGCGATCTAGCTACCTCGGGCGACCGCTCGCGTCGGCTCAGCCGGGCGCCTGGGTGCAATAGGTGCCACGCGCGGCGCGGACCACGACGGCGGCCTGCGCGGGAGTCGCCCCGTACTGCGCAGCCGTCGCATCGATCACCGCCTGGGCGGGTTGCCCGGTGTAGAGCGAGCGGCACACCTGCCGTCCCACCAGGAGCAGTTGCTCGTCGTCGCCGGGAAACTGGCCGCGCGTCGCATTCAGGTATCTCTGGTCGACGTCGGTCAACGGGATCGGCCAGGCCGCCGCCGGTGCGGCCGCTGCCCCCAGCAACGCCGCGACCGACAGTGCCGTCGCGATGACCCGGGTGGCTCGTTTCGATGCGGACATGACATCCCCCCTCGCATGCACTGCCGAATATACGCAGGCACGGGCGTCGGCAACGGTATATCCGACGGATTGGGTCCGGGTGCTGCGGGCCTGAATTGGACGACGGCCACGATGCCTCCACCGCGTCCACGTACCGACGTGTCAGGATGAGATCGATGGCGGATTCTTTGACGTTGCGCGGCGCGCTGGTCGGAGCTGCCGCCGCGATCGGGTGGGCGCCGTTGGCGGCCGGGCTGACTGCCGTGGCGTACCGGTTCCCGGTGCCGTTCAGCGGCTATGCCGACGGACTTGCCGATGCGCCGACTGCGGCACTGGCATCGCTGTTCTACCTTGTGCTGGGCGGCTTTGTGGTGCTCGGCGTTCTGGGGGCCACCGCGGGTGCGGTGCTGGCCAGGGTGGCCCCGGGGAGGCCGTATGCACTCGCGGCGGTGGCGGGACTGGTGATCGCGATCCTCGGTGCCGTGGCCCTGGCCGTGCTCGAATACCTCATCGGGCCTTGGTGAGCGCCTCGACGATGATGGGAGCTCCGATGTTGCGCCGTTATGTCACGGCCGATGTCTTCGCCGACCGGCCCTTCGGGGGCAATCCTGTGGCCGTGGTGCTCGATGCCGACGGTCTGACTGATCCACAGATGCAGGCTTTGGCGGCCGAGTTCAACTACATCGAGACGACATTCATCCTTCCCGCGCGAAACCCCCGTCACACCGCACAGGTCCGGATCTTCACCCCCGACCGTGAAGTGCCGTTCGCCGGTCATCCCAATATCGGCACGGCGTTCCTGTTGGCGCGACACGGAACTGCCGAGGGTGGTTCGCCACCGCGACGGTTCCAGTTCGAGGAAGCGGCAGGCCTCGTCGAGATTGATCTGATGGTCGAAAACGACGAGGTCGTCGGCGCCGAGCTTCTTTCTCCCGAGGCTTTGTCGCGCGCAACGATCGTTGAACCCGATGTGGCGGCCGCGTGTATCGGCCTTGCCGGTCAGGACATCCGCACAGTAATCCATGGTCCGCAGGTCATCTCGGTGGGTCTGCCGTTCCTCACTGTCGAACTGCATTCCCGTGATGCTCTGCGCCGCGCTCGTCCGGACCGACGAGCTTATGACGAACTGTTCCCCCTGGACGGGGCGAAGGCGGTGTACCTCTACACACGTGACGCCACATCGCACAGTGCCACAACGGATATGGACTTGTCGGCGCGGATGTTCACATTCCGTTTGGTGGAGGATCCGGCCACCGGCAGCGCGGCAGCGGCCCTCGCAGCGCTGTTGTCAGATGTGCAGGGTGCCGACGTTGCGCTGCGGATTCGGCAGGGCGAAGACATGGCTCGGCCGTCCACGGTGGTTTCGCGAAGCGTACGAGACGGCAGCACGGTCCGGGCAAGGATCCGTGGCCGGTGCGCCGAGATGTTCACCGGAACATTCGACTTGGATTGAGCGGCAACAGATTCAGGGCAAAAGTATGGGATCCGTGGTCAGTTCAGCGTGCGACGGTTCAGCGACCGCGCACCCATGATGAGCATGAAGACGATGATCGCCCCGACAACGGCCACGCCGACCCGGACCGGCATCGCGTCGGCCGGCGGTAGCACCGCCGCGGCCTGGGCCGCCGACGGCTCGTCGGGCTTGGGTGCGTTCAGCGACGGATCGGGGTCGACGAGCGTGCCGACCTTGGTGCCTGCCGGGGTGGCGAAACCGTAGTCGAGCAGATGCGCGGCCTGCTGCCACGGCGCGATCGGCAACCGGGTTCCCTTCATCAGCACCGCGACCAGGCGTCGGCCGTCGCGGTTCGCGGCCCCGACGAAGGTCTGGCCGGCATCGTCGGTGTAGCCGGTCTTGCCGCCCATCGCCCCCGGGTAGTTGTAGAGCATCTGGTTGTCGTTCTCCACCGGATACGGCGGGTTGCCGTCCCGGCCCGGGAAGTCGAAGTCCTTGGTCGCGACGATGTCGGCGAAAACCGGGTTCTGCCAGGCGTATCGGTAGAACAGTCCGATGTCGTAGGCCGAGGTGCTCATGCCCGGGCCGTCCAGGCCGGACGGGGTGGCGGCGCGGGTATCACGGCCGCCGAGCTTGCCGGCCAGCACGTTGAGCTTCTGCAGCGCGGGCTGCATACCGCCGAGCTGCATCGCCAGGGCGTGCGCGGCGTCGTTGCCGGAGTGCATCAGCAGGCCGTGCAGCAACTCGTTGATCGTGTACTGGCCGCCGGGGCCGACACCGACCCTGGTGCCTTCCGAGTTGGCGTCGTCCTGAGTGCCCGCAACGCGCTTGTTGAGGTTGAGCTCGTTGAGCGCCGCGGTGGCCACCAGGACCTTGATGATGCTGGCGGGCCGGTGCCTGGCGTGCGGATCGCGTGCGGCGATGACGTCACCGGTGTCCAGATCGGCCACCAGCCAGGCCTCGGCGGACACGTCGTCGGGTACCGGCGGGGTATCGGGCGCGGTGATCACGCCGCAGCTCGACAGCGCGTCGCCGCCGACCGTCTCGGTGGGCACCGGTAGCGGGCCCGGGGTCGGATTGCCGGGCTTGGGGACTTCGGAGGCGTCGACCGCCGGCGGCGTCGTCACCTTGTACGGGCAGGCGTTGGCGTCCGGCGGTGCGGCCACGGGATCGGCATGGGCCACACCGACGGTGATCAGGGGTGCGGTCAGCATCGCCAGTGCCGCGAACACGGACACCGCGCGTTGAGAGGTCCTGCGCAAGGTCGCCATCGTGTCCGAAGATTAGGCGACGATGGACCCTTTTCCCGTTTGCCACGCTGTGACGTGTGTGACTGTTGTTAAAACTGGGGCATGGGTCGGGGCGCTGGTCCTCAGATGCAGGTAACGGGGTAGTCGCGCAGCCGGTTGTCGACGGTGACGAGATCGAGATGCTCGGTGATGGCCTGCGCGACGAGCATCCGGTCGAACGGGTCGCGGTGGTGCCACGGCAACTCCCGTAGCGTCTCCGCATGTGCTGCGGTGAACGGCAATTCGCGAAATCCCATCTCAGCCAGGACGCCATCGAGTCCGGTAGGAGCCTGGAGCTTGCCAAGAGAAGCCTTGATGGCGACCTCTGCGACGGTTATCGCGGAGACGAACACTTCGTTATCGGGCTCCGCGATCGCCGCGCGATGCGCAGCTGAGAGGTTCTTGTCGTCGGCGAGCCACCAGAGCAGGACATGAGTGTCGACGAGCCCTCTCATTCTCCGTACCAGGCACGCTCGTCCGCGGCGGTGAAGTCATCGAAGTCGGCGGCGATGGTGACCCGACCTTTCCAGGCTCCCGGTCGGCGAACGATCCGATCCGGCTGGTACGGGACCAATCGCGCGATGGGCCGACCGTGTCGGCTGATCACGATCTCGTCGCCGGCCTCTACGCGGGCGAGCAGGCGCGAGAAGCGTGATTTCGCGTCATACACATTGACCGTATCGCCCATGCCCGCAGTTTAACGGGCCTGGTCAGGTCTGACCAGATTCCATGCCGGTCGGACCTGGCGGAAACGAAACTGCGCTGAGATCGCGTTTCCGTTCGGAACGACGATCTCAGCGCAGTTTCGCTGTGCCAGGGTCAGAGCAGCTTGCCCGCCTCGGAGAGCACACCGTGCAGGATCTCGTAGATCGCGTCGAACTCGGCCTGCCCGCAGATCAGCGGCGGAGCGAGCTGCACGACCGGGTCGCCGCGGTCGTCGGCGCGGCAGTACAGCCCGGCCTCCCACAGCGCCGGAGTCAGGAACCCGCGCAGCAGGCGCTCGGACTCCTCGTCGTTGAACGTCTCCCTGGTGGCCTTATCTTTGACCAGCTCGATGCCGTAGAAGAAACCTTCACCGCGGACGTCGCCGACGATCGGCAGATCGTAGAGCTTCTCCAGCGTGGCCCGGAACGCCGGCGCCGTCTCGTGGACGTGGTCGTTGATGCCTTCGCGCTCGAAGATGTCGAGGTTGGCCAGTGCGACCGCAGCCGAAACCGGGTGCCCGCCAAAGGTGTAACCATGGCCGAACACCGTCTTGCCGTCGCTGAACGGCTCGAACAACCGGTCGCTGGCGACCATCGCGCCCAACGGCGAGTAGCCCGACGTGAGGCCCTTGGCGCTGGTGATGATGTCGGGCACATACCCGAAGTCGTTGCAGGCGAACATCGAACCGATCCGGCCGTACCCGCAGATCACCTCGTCGGAGACCAGCAGCACGTCGTACTCGTCGCAGATCTCGCGGACCCGCTCGAAGTATCCGGGCGGCGGCGGGAAGCAGCCGCCGGCGTTCTGCACCGGCTCCAGGAACACCGCGGCGACCGTCTCCGGGCCCTCGAATTCGATGGCCTCGGCGATCCGGTCGGCACAGTAGCGGCCGAACGCCTTCTCGTCGTGCGCGTATTCGGCGGGCGCCCGGTAGAAGTTGGTGTTCGGCGCCCGGAACCCGCCGGGGGTCAGCGGCTCGAACGGCGCCTTGAAGGCCGGGATGCCGGTGATCGCCAGCGCTCCCTGCGGGGTGCCGTGGTAGGCGATCGCGCGCGAAACCACCTTGTGCTTACCGGGTTTCCCGGTGAGCTTGAAATACTGCTTGGCCAGTTTCCAGGCGCTCTCGACGGCCTCGCCGCCGCCGGTGGTGAAAAACACCCGGTTCAGGTCACCCGGCGCGTAGCCGGCCACCCGCTCGGCCAGTTCGATGGCCGGCGGTGTGGCGTAGGACCACAGCGGGAAGAACGACAGAGTTTCGGCCTGCTTGGCGGCGGCCTCGGCCAGTTCCTTGCGGCCGTGGCCGACCTGGACGACGAACAGGCCGGACAGGCCGTCGATATAGCCTTTGCCCTTGTCGTCGAAGATCCGCACGCCCTCACCCCGGGTGATGATCGGCGGAGTGATGCCCTGTCCGTGGCGGGCGAAGTGGCCCCACAAGTGACGGTTGGCCTTGGCGCCCAGATCGGTCGGCGCCGCTTCGGTGATATCTGCGATAGTCATCTAGTTCCCCAATTATATTGCTGTTTAACGAGTTTCAGGTATACAAGGGTTTCGGTGGATATCACTCCCGGCAGCGCGCGGATCTCGGTGTTGAGCAGCTCGAGCAGGCTGTCATCGTCCTCGCAGACCACCTCGACGATGGCGTCGAAAGAGCCCGCGGTGAGCACGACGTAGTCGACCGACTCGATATTGGCCAACTTCTCGGCCAGCTTGGTGGTGTCGCCGGTGCAGCGGATGCCGATCATCGCCTGACGGGCGAACCCCAGCTGCATGGGATCGGTCACCGCGACGATCTGCATGACGCCGGCGTCGACCATCCGCTGGACCCGTTGCCGCACGGCGGCCTCGGACAGCCCGACCGCCTTGCCGATGCCGGCATAGGACCGTCGGCCGTCGGCCTGCAGCTTCTCGATGATCGCTTTCGACAGCTCATCGAGCTGGAAGGCGGGAGCGTTGCGAGACTGGTTCACGCGCAGCGGGATGGAGGCCAGCTCGTGACCATCTGGGTTGGTCATGCCACCGATTGTGCACGGAATCCGTTGTTTGAGGCAACCGTATCGATGAATTCACTTGTTTGTGGCGGCTTGATATGAGGTATTGCGTAGCACGGTGTTCGACTGATCGGATAGCGTCGAAGCATGGGTGTGACAGTAAATATGGCGGGCAGCTGGATCGACGGGAATGCGGCGGCGACCGGCGGGCAGACTCATCGGATCGTCGACCCGGCGACCGGTGCGGCTGTTGCCGAATACGCCCTCGGCAGCCCGGCCGACGTGGACACGGCGGTCGCCGCGGCCAGAGCCGCGTTGCCGGCCTGGTCGGCCGCGACGCCGGCCGAACGGTCCGCCGTCCTGGCCAAACTGGCGAAACTGGCCGACGAACATTCCGATCAGCTGATCGCCGAGGAGGTCAGCCAAACCGGTAAACCGGTGCGGCTGGCCACCGAGTTCGACGTGCCGGGCAGCATCGACAACATCGACTTCTTCGCCGGCGCGGCGCGCCACCTGGAGGGCAAGGCCACCGCGGAGTACTCCGGCGAGCACACGTCGAGCATCCGGCGCGAGGCCGTCGGCGTCGTCGCCACCATCACGCCGTGGAACTACCCGCTGCAGATGGCGGTGTGGAAGGTGATCCCGGCCCTGGCCGCGGGATGTCCGGTGGTGATCAAACCCGCCGAGATCACCCCGCTGACCACGTTGACCCTGGCCCGGCTGGCCACCGAGGCCGGGCTGCCCGACGGGGTGTTCAACGTGGTGACCGGAGCGGGCGCCGATGTCGGGACGGCCCTGGCCGGGCACGCCGGCGTCGATGTGGTCACCTTCACCGGCTCGACCGCCGTCGGCCGCAAGGTGATGGCCGCGGCCGCGGTGCACGGTCACCGCACCCAGCTCGAACTGGGCGGCAAGGCCCCGTTCGTGGTGTTCGACGATGCCGATCTGGACGCCGCCGTCCAGGGTGCGGTCGCCGGTTCGCTGATCAACACCGGGCAGGACTGCACCGCCGCCACCCGGGCCATCGTCGCCCGCGACCTCTACGACGACTTCGTCGCCGGGGTCGCCGAGGTGATGGGCAAGATCGTCGTCGGCGATCCGCACGACCCCGACACCGACCTGGGCCCGCTGATCTCGTTCGCCCATCGCGACAAGGTCGCCGGCATGGTGGCCAGGGCCCCGCAGCAGGGCGCCCGGGTGGTCACCGGCGGTTCGGCACCCGATCTGGCCGGTGCGTTCTACCGGCCGACCCTGATCGCCGACGTCGCCGAGGACTCCGAGGTCTACCGCGACGAGATCTTCGGTCCGGTACTGACGGTGCGGGCCTTCACCGACGACGACGACGCGATCCGGCAGGCCAACGACACCGTCTACGGTCTGGCCGCCTCGGCCTGGACCCGCGACCTGTACCGCGCCCAGCGGGCGTCGCGCGAGATCAACGCGGGCTGCGTGTGGATCAACGACCACATCCCGATCATCAGCGAGATGCCGCACGGTGGCATGGGGGCCTCGGGGTTCGGCAAGGATATGAGCGACTACTCCTTCGAGGAGTACCTGACCATCAAACACGTCATGAGCGATATCACCGGTGTCGCCGAAAAGGACTGGCATCGAACAGTATTCGCCAAACGATGACGCTGGCCTGCGTCGTCGTCGGGGCCGGCGCCTGGGGGTTGCCGACCGCGGCCGAACTCGCCCGCCGTGGGCACCGGGTGACGCTGATCGACCGGTACGGTCCGCTGAACGGGCTGTCGTCATCGTCGGGCTCGACCCGGCTGTGGCGGCTCGCCGACCCCGACCCGCTCCGGGCGCGGATGGCGCAGCGTGGCCTCGACGCCATGCACCGCCTGGCCGGGCGGGCGGGCACACCTGTGTTTCTCACGCGTGGCCTGCTGTGGCGCGACGACCAGTCGCTGCCCGCCGTGACCTCGACGCTGGACGCACTCGGTGTCGGGTACACGAACGTGGCCGCCGGCGACGTGGGCAGGTTCTTCCCTGGACTGCGCGGCGACGGACGCGAAGCCCTCTGGCAACCGGTGGCGGGCGTCGTGCTCGCCGCCGAATCCCTAAGGGCCCAGCTGAAAATCTTCCGAAGTCACCCTGCCACCACACTTCTCGAACGGGACGTGGACCGCGTCGAGCGGCGCTCCGAAGGCGTGCGGGTGGTGCCGGCCGGCGGTGCGCCGATCGACGCGGACGTCGCGGTGCTGGCGCCCGGGCCGGGGGCCGGCCCGCTGCTCTCGCCGCTGGGCCTCGATTTGGGACTGCATCCCTATCTGGAGCAGGTGGTGTACTTCGGCGATCCGGCCGATCCTGGTGCCGCCGATGGGTTTCCGTGCCTGTTCGACGGGCCGAGCGCGGACCGGCCTGGCATCTACGCGATGCCCGCGCCCGGTGCGGGGTACAAGGTCGGCCTGGACGTTCCGCTGCGGGACTACCGTGCCGGCGATTCCGACCGGACCCCCGAGGGCGGTCGCACCGCCGTGCTGCGCGACCGGGTCCGGGCCGATATGTCCTCCGTGGTTCCGACGGTGCTCGACGCCCAGGTCTGCAGCTGGACCGACTCTCCCGACGGCGGATTCGTCGTCGGCCGGCTCGGCGGCGGCGTCATCGTCGCCTGCGGTGACTCGGGGGAGGGCTTCAAATACTCCGCGCTGATGGGCGAGGTGCTCGCCGATCTGGCGGAGGGGCGTACGCCGGACGCCGACGTGGCCACCTGGTCGCCGGAACGGTTCGCGCGGGGCGTCCCCGTGCGCAGCGGCCCGCACGTGCTCGGCAGGCATTGACCACACCTGCCTGCGAACCACGGAATCGGTCGCAAACAGCGCTTTCAACGATGCAAATCGTGGCAAAAGATGCCAAGGTCTGTCGATAACACCGCAACGTGTCCTACATCACAGTATTCGAGGAATGTGATCGAAGCCTTGCGGCCGGCGGCCGGGCAGACATAAGGTTCGGCCTCAGCGAACAAAGTGTTCGTTGAAGGCAATCGTCTTGCTCTTATCTGACGAATGGATGTTTCGATATGAGCTCGACCGTCGAACCCGATCCCGCCGAGACGGCAGACACCGTGGTCGGCAACCGGATTCGCCAGTTCCGGGCCGCACGAAAGATGTCGCTCCGTCAGTTGGCCGATCGTGCGGGTATCTCCGCGGGCTTTCTCAGCCAGGTGGAGCGCGGGCAGGTCAACGCGAGCGTCGGAACGCTGCGCCGGCTGGCTCAGTCGCTGGGCATCCTGCTGCCGGACTTGTTCACCGACGACGAGGTCACCGACGTCCGGATCCTCCGGAAGGCGGCCCGCCCGGCGATCGAGGTGTCGGAGCTCAGCGCTAAGTACCTCCTCTCGCAGAAGCCGCTGCGAAATCTCGAGGTGTACGCGGGGGAACTCGCCCCCGGATCGAGCGCGGGCGAGGCCTATGTGCACGGGGACGCGCAGGAGATCCTGATCGTCATCGCCGGAACCCCGACCCTGGAACTCGACGGTGAGCGGTATGTGCTCGACGCGGGGGACAGCGCCGAGTACCGCACCTCGATGCCGCACACCGTGCACAACCTGAGCGACGCGACGGTCGAGCTGATCTGGATCGTCAGCCCGCCGACCGACTGGCCGACATGACACGCCAACGTATTCCGCACAGATCAAAGGAGATCTCCATGGCCACCCCCGTCACCCGCCGCCTGCCGGCGGTGCTCGCCGCAGGCGTGCTCCTCACCGCGGCATG
>NZ_JBSFPX010000168.1:0-16968 GCF_053588415.1 Mycobacterium sp. NPDC003449 | reverse complement strand
CCCGCGGCGTCAGCCCGTCGCCGCAGGCCTTGTCGCGGGGAAACTGCGCGGCGTCGATCACCAGCACATCGCGGCCGGCCCGGGCCGCCCACGCAGCGGCGGCCGAACCGGCAGGTCCGGCGCCCACGACGACCACATCTGCCGCGATGTTCCCCGGGGTCGCTGCGCTCCTGCCCGACGGTGTGTTCATGGTTCCCAGTATGTTGGCAGGGTGAGGACACCAGCGACCGTGGTGGCAGGCGTTGACTTCGGGGACGCGGCCTTCGCCGCCGACGTCCGCGACGGCGTCGCCCGGATTGAAGACCTGATGTCTGATGAGCTCGGCAAAGCCGATGAGCTCATGGCGGAGGCGGTTCAACACCTCTTCCAGGCGGGCGGGAAACGCTTCCGGCCCCTGTTCACGGTGCTGTCCGCCCAGCTCGGACCCGAACCGGACGCCTGGCAGGTCACCGTGGCGGGTTCGGTCATCGAACTCGTGCACCTGGCAACGCTCTATCACGACGACGTGATGGACGAGGCGCAGATGCGTCGGGGTGCGCCCAGCGCCAACGCCAGGTGGGGGAACAACATCGCGATCCTGGCCGGGGACTACCTGTTCGCGACCGCCTCGCGGCTGGTGTCGCGGCTCGGCCCCGATGCCGTGCGTGTGATTGCTGACACATTCGCCCAGTTGGTCACCGGCCAGATGCGGGAGACCCGCGGGGCCGCCGAGCATGTCGATTCGGTCGATCACTACCTCAAGGTGGTCTACGAGAAGACCGCGTGCCTGATCGCCGCGTCGGGCCGGTTCGGTGCGACCTTCTCGGGCGCAGACGACCAGCAGATCGAGCGGCTGTCGCGGCTCGGCGGCATCGTCGGCACGGCCTTCCAGATCTCCGACGACATCATCGACATCGACAGCGATCCCGACGAGTCGGGCAAGGTTCCCGGCACTGACCTGCGCGAAGGCGTGCACACCCTGCCCGTGCTGTACGCGCTGCGCGAGACCGGGCCGGACGCCGAGCGGCTGGGTGAGCTGCTGGCCGGGCCGGTCGAGCGCGACGAGGACGTGGCCGAGGCGCTGGGCCTGCTGCGGGCCAGCCCGGGCATGGTCAAGGCCAAAGAGACGGTCGCCTCCTACGCCCGGCAGGCGCGCGAGGAACTCGACAATCTGCCCGACGGCCCCGGCCGGCACGCGCTCGCCTCGCTGGTCGACTACACGGTCAACCGGCACGGCTGATTCGGAACCCAAACGACGTTGCTGGGCGTTGAATCGTCGATAGCCTTCCAGATTTCCGATAGGAGGAAGCGGCGATGACGTGGAATCCGCACGCGAACCGGTTCAAGACGTTCTTGTTGCTGGTCGGTATGTCGGCGCTGATCGTGTTCGTCGGGTCGCTGTTCGGCCGCAGCATGATGTTCCTGGCGGTGCTGTTCGCCGTCGGCATGAACGTCTACGTCTACTTCAACAGCGACAAGCTGGCGTTGCGGGCCATGCACGCGCAACCGATCACCGAGGTGCAGGCGCCGGAGATCTACCGGATCGTGCGGGAGCTGGCGACCACCGCACACCAGCCCATGCCGCGGCTCTACATCTCCGACACCGCGAACCCGAACGCGTTCGCGACCGGACGCAACCCGCGCAACGCCGCGGTGTGCTGTACCACCGGCATCCTGCAGTTGCTCGATGAGCGTGAACTGCGGGCGGTGCTGGGCCATGAGCTGTCGCACGTGTACAACCGCGACATCCTGATCTCGTGTGTGGCCGGCGCCATGGCGTCGGTGATCACCGCGCTGGCCAATATGGCGATGTTCGCGGGCATGTTCGGCGGTAACCGCGACGGCGGCAATCCCATTGCGATGCTGCTGGTTTCATTTCTCGGGCCGATCGCGGCGACCGTGGTCCGGATGGCGGTGTCGCGGTCGCGCGAGTACCAGGCCGACCAGTCCGGCGCCGAGCTGACCGGTGATCCGCTGGCGCTGGCCTCGGCGCTGCGCAAGATCTCGGGCGGGGTCGAGGCGGCCCCGCTGCCGCCGCAGCCCCAGCTGGCCGACCAGGCGCACCTGATGATCGCCAGCCCGTTCCGGGCCGGCGAGCGGATCGGCAAGCTGTTCTCGACCCACCCGCCGATCGCCGACCGGATCCGTCGCCTGGAGGATATGGCCGGCCGCGGCCCGGGCCACTACTAGTCGTTTGCACCGCGACCGTGCGCGTCTGTTGCCCGCCACGCCGTTAATCGTCGGCACTTTGCGCACTCTCGATCGGGCCGTGGCGGCGGGTCGCCGGGTTGGTTGCGGGTGGGCACCGAAATCGACGTGAGGGCTGTGATTCTTCGCTCATCACGACCCTGGCGTCGATCTCGGTGTGGATGCCCGGGATCGCCGCGCTGGACCCGCCCGACGGCCCAGACACCTGGCGAGCGTGCGCGGAATGCTGCCCCGTCACGGAGAGTCGGGCGGCAGACGCGCACGCTCGCGCGGCATGAGAGGGCCATTTATGCGGCGTCGACGAGGGTTTCGACGACGGTCGGCGTCACCCGCAGCACCCCGGCACTGGCGATGTCGTAGAACAACCCGATCACGTTGACCCGGCTGGCCAGCGGATGGGACTGCAGGGTCTGCACCTGGACCGCGATGTTGACCATCGACAGCTGATCCACCGTGCCGAACCCGGCCGCCGCCGCGGACCGGGCCACCGGATGGCGCCCTTCGTCGAACGTCTCCAGTGACGGATTGCCGTGTGCCAACCAGGATTTCAGGTGCTCGTGGCCCGGATCGGTCTTGCCGAGCAGTGCGGTCATGGCGCCGCAGCTGGAGTGTCCGCACACCACGATCGAGCTCACCCCGAGGATGTCCACCGCGAAGGCGATGGCCGCCTCGATCGACGCGTCGGCCTGGCCTGCCGGGATCATATTGCCGACGTTGCGCACCGTGAACAGGTCGCCCGGCCCGCTGCTGGTGATCACGTTGGGGACGACCCGCGAATCGGCGCAGGTGAGGAACAGCGTCTCGGGCCGTTGCGCGTGGACCAGGTCCTTCAGATGCGGCCGCAGCACCGGTGCGGTGCGGCGATGGTAGGCGGCCAGCCCGTGCAGCACCGACGTCGAATCCTCGCGCTGCCACGAACTCCACGGCACCACGCCGGAGCGTTTGTCGAACGGGGTGAACGCGCGGGTCGGCGGTCCGGCCACGGCGCTGCCCATCTCGACCGAACCGACATCGTGCACGGCGACCGCGCCACCGGTGGCCTCATGCTGGCGGCGCCATTCCTCGATCGCTTGATGGGCCGCGTGGTCGATGAAGTCGACCGACAGCTCCACGGTGACAGAGGTCCCTGCGGGCACCCTGGCGAGTGCCCCGGTGAGGGTGGGCAGCGACAGGAAGGTGCAGGAACCCTCGATCATGACGCGCCAGGTGCCGTCGCCGGCCGGTTCGGCGACGATGTTGGTGCGCACCACCCGCCATACCGTCAACGCGATGGCCAGTGCCAGCCCGATCAGCACTCCCTCCAACAGGTTGAGGAACACCACGCCGAGCACCGTCAGTACGTAGACCGCTAAATCGCCTGTGAGACGGGCAGTTTCGATGTGTGCGCGTTTGACCAGCTGGCATCCGATGACGATCAGCAGCCCGGCGAGCGCGGCGGTCGGGATGAGCTGGGCGAGCGAAGCGAAGGGCAGCGCGAAAACCAGGACCCACACGCCGTGCATGATGGCCGAGGCCCTGGTGCGGGCACCGGCGACCACGTTGGTCGAACTGCGCACGATGACTCCGGTGACCGGCAGGCCGCCGACGGCGCCGGAGGCGATGTTGGCCGCGCCCTGGCCGATCATCTCGCGGTCGAAGTTGGTGCGGGGGCCGGTGTTCATCCGGTCCACCGACACCGCCGACAGCAGGCTCTCGACACTGGCGATCAGTGCGACGGTGAGCACGCCGGTGGCGAATGCGCCCCAGTTGCCGTCGGGCAGGCTGGGCAGCGCGATCGCGTCGATCAAGGACCCGTTCAGTTGGATGCGCGGCACATCCTGGAACGCCGCGACCGGGATCAGCACACTCAGCGCCGTCACACCGGCGATTGCGACCAGCGGCCCCGGCACCTTGCGCACCGCGGCGGGCATCCACTTCCAGCCCACCAGGATCGCGATGACCAGAACCCCGAGCACCAGACCGGGGCCGTGTGCGGAGGCCAACTGGCCGGGTAGTTCGGTGACATTGGCCCACGCCGAGCTGTTTGAGCTACCGCCGAGCAGCACGTGGATCTGTTGCAGCGCGATGGTGATGCCGATGCCGGCGAGCATGGCGTGGACGACGACGGGGGAGATGGCCAGCGCCGCCCGCGCCACCCGGCTGAGCCCGAACACCACCTGCAGGATGCCCGCGCACACCGTGATCGCACAGGTCACGGCCCAGCCGAACTGGGACACCAGGCCGGCCACGATGACCGTCAGTCCGGCCGCCGGGCCGCTCACCTGCAGCGGGGATCCGCCCAGCGCGCCTGCCACGATGCCGCCGACGATGGCGGCGATGATTCCGGCGAGTACCGGTGCCCCAGAGGCCACCGCGATCCCAAGGGACAGTGGCAGCGCGACCAGGAACACCACCAAGGAGGCGGGCAGGTCGTAGCGCAGCACCTCCCTTGCCCTTTCCTGTAGTCGAGAGGTTTGCTGCATCACGGGCTCCCGTCCGAGGTGAATGGTTTTGCGGGCAGGCGTCATCGCGCACCCACAGCAATTTTTGACAGCATTGTCAATCAGTGTTTGTGAAAGGCGTTGCGGTGCAGCGGTACACAAGTTGACTTATGGGTGGCTGCGGCAGTGCGACATCCAATTACTGTGAGCGAGCGTATTTATCGCTGTGAGAACCCGTCAAGCAAGTGGGGCGGACGCATAGAGAACCCAAATCTTCTCGGATACCTGGTAGACCCCGGAATCGGATGCTGTGCAGCGCAAACAAGATCAGCACAGGTACTGGCGTAACCAAGAATTAACCTTCTCCATTGAAAATGTATATATATCAATGGTTCTGGTGCCGGTCACGTTGATATGATCAACGTGACCGGCGTCATAGTCGTTGTACCGAACGGACTTCCCTGAGAAGTCGATATGAACTCCGTGACAATGCTCTGTGCGGTCCGCAGAATGGAATCATGACGACGGTGTCGGTTACTCCCCGCGCTCAACAACCCAGGCAGGCCATCCTCGGTCAGTTGCCACGAATCCATCGCGCCGACGGTTCACCCATTCGGGTGTTGCTGGTCGACGACGAACCGGCCCTTACCAACCTGGTCAAGATGGCGCTGCACTATGAGGGCTGGAGCGTCGAGGTCGCCCACAACGGCCACGACGCCGTTGCTAAATTCGACGAGATCGATCCCGATGTGGTGGTGCTGGACATCATGCTGCCCGATATCGACGGGCTGCAGATCCTGCAGCGGGTCCGGGAGGCCGACGGCTACACACCCACGTTGTTCCTCACCGCAAGGGATTCGGTGCTGGACCGGGTCTCGGGTCTGACCGCGGGCGCCGACGACTACATGACCAAGCCGTTCAGCCTGGAGGAGCTGGTGGCCCGGCTGCGTGGGCTGCTGCGCCGGTCCAGCCACACCACGCCGCCGGCCGACGAGGTGCTCAAGGTGGGGGACATGACGCTCGACGGGGCCAGCCGGGACGTGACCCGCGGCGGGGTGCCGATCAACCTGACCGTGACCGAGTTCGAGCTGCTGCGCTTCCTGATGCGTAACCCGCGCCGGGCGCTGAGCCGCGCCGAAATCCTGGACCGGGTGTGGAATTACGGGTTCGGCGGCAAATCGAGCATCGTCGACCTCTACATCTCCTATTTGCGGAAAAAGGTTGACTCCGGCCGGGATTCGATGATCCACACGGTGCGCGGCGTCGGCTACATGCTGCGCCCCGCCGAGTGATGACCCGGCAGGCGCGATGACCCGCCTGAAGCGGTGGTGGCCCCGCTCGCTGCGCAGGCAACTGGTGCTCGGGGTGACCTCGATCGTCACCATGGTGCTGGTGGCGGTCGGCGTGGTGTCGGTGTACAGCCTGCACACCTATGTGACCACGATGAGCGATACCGAGGTGTCGCGATCGCTGGCGGCGTTCAGCCATTCCTACGACAAATTCGCCAGCGACGAGAAAGAGCACGCGCTCACGGGTTTCGTCGGCCAGGCGCCGGGAAATCTGATCGCGGTGATGCACGACGGCGAAGTGGTGCAGTCGGCGGTGTTCTCCGACGGCGAGCCGCATCCGGCACCGGTGTCGGTGGTGGCGGCACTCGAGGGGCAGTCATGGTCGGATGACGATCCCCGCACGATGAAGCTGCCGGTGCTCGGTGCCTATCGTCTGGCCAGCGAGACGACCCGCAACGGCGACATCCTCGTTTGCGGAATCTCCTTGGACAGCGCGAATTACGTGATCGCACGCAAGACCGCGACCGTCTCGGTGATCACCGTCGTCGCACTCATCGTCACCGCGGTGGGCACCGTGCTGGTGGTGCGCTACGCGCTGCGCCCGCTGCGCCGGGTGGCCGCCACCGCGGGCAAGGTTGCCACCCTGCGACTCGACGGTGCCGATCACCGCATCACCGCAAGGGTGCGCGACAAGGACACCGATCCCGACAACGAGGTCGGTGTCGTGGGCGACACGCTCAACCGGTTGCTGGTCAACGTCGACACCGCGCTCGCCGAGCTCGCCGCGTCGGACCGGCGCACCCGCCAGTTCCTCACCGATGCCAGCCATGAGCTGCGGACCCCGCTCGCCGCGATCCAGGGCTACGCCGAGCTGACCCGGCAGGACAGTGCCGATCTGCCGCCGACGACCGAGTACGCGCTGGCCCGGATCGAGGCCGAGGCCCGCCGGATGACGGTGCTCGTCAGCGATCTGCTGCTGTTGTCCCGGCTGGGTGAGGGGCAGGATCTGGAGACCGATGACGTCGATCTGAGCGATCTGTTGGTCGACGCGGTCAACGACATCGCGGTGTCGGTGCCCACGCACCGGTGGGTGGCGCACCTTCCCGATGATCCGGTGTGGGTGCGTGGTGACCGGATCCGGCTGCACCAGGTGGTGAGCAATCTGTTGACCAATGCGGGGGTGCACACGCCGCCGGGCGTGACGGTGACGGTGACGCTCGGCGCCGGCGGGGCCGCCGGGGAATTCGCGGAATTGACCGTTAAAGACGACGGCCCGGGAATTGATGCGGAATTGTTGCCGAACCTTTTCGGCCGTTTTGTTCGGGCCGATAAATCCCGGTCCCGGGAATTGGGCAGCACGGGCCTGGGTCTTGCCATTGTTGCGTCGATCGTGGAAGCCCATCGGGGTACCGTCGCGGTCACGTCGGATGACGACGAGACCGTCTTTACCGTGCGGATACCCATGGCGGAGCGGTCGGCACAGCCGGTCGCCCCGGCCCGGTGAATTATGTGCATTCGGCCTGAATTTCCGCGTCAGTGATAACCCGTATGCATTCGATATGAATTGATGGACCGCGGCTAATCGCCTCTCTAGGCTGGAAGAAAGATCAGCCGAAAGAAAGGCAATTCAGATGAGAAAGACAATCATCGCCTCGGTCACCGCCGGACTTGCGATCACCGGAATGGCATTGGCCGGGCCGGTCGCCGCCGCGCCATCGGGCCCGTCGTCGGCACAGCAGACGATCAAGGACCTGCAGGCCGAGGGCTACCGGGTAATCCAGACCAAGGTCGGGAGCGGGCCGATCGACAAGTGCACGGTGAGCGCGATCCGGCCGGGCCGCGACGTCACCGAGTTGCGGGCCGCCCCGCGCGGCAACACCGAGGAGTTCGTCCGGTACACCACGGTGCACGTCGACCTCGCGTGCTAGCGGGGAGACGGGTTGGCCGGCCCAGGAACGCCGGGTTAGGGTAACCGCGTGCGGAGCAGAGTGCTGATCAGCCTGGTGAGCGCCGCGGGTGCGGCCGTCATGAGCGTGCCCGGTGTGGCCACGGTGATCGCGCCGGGGGTGGCGGTGCTGATGTCGCCAGGCATGGCGAAAGCCGATCCGCCGCCCCCACCGCCCAACGTCAACGCGTTCGCGCCGGTGAAGACCTCGGACTACGCGGTGATGGACAACAACTGGTACGCCTTCAGTACACCCGAAGGCGTCACCTGCGTCCTGCAGCGCACCGGCAGCTACGGCTGCAGTGGGCCCATCCCGGCCGCGCCGGGTGGTGCCAACCTGGTCAGCGGCGGGCCGGGGGTTCCTGGCTTCGCCAGCTCGCCGGCTCCGCTCTTCGCCGCCGCCGGTGCGGCCAAGCCGCTGCCCGCGAACAGCCGGATCAGCTACCAGACCGTGAGCTGCGGGACCGACGGTGTGATGACCGCATGCATCGACGGGCGCAACCAGGCCGGCTTCGTGATCAGCCCGGCCGGTAGCTATGTCATCGGCCAGCAGCCGTCGGACCTCAAGCCGACCTTCAACATCGGCTGAATTCAGCGTCATCCGCGACAGTGAATCTATGGTCGTTGCCGGCGCCGCGCAGCGACCATGGCTTCACTCTCGGCGCGCGGCCGCCGCGTCATGGTTGGCAATTCCAAGCGACGGATCCGCGAAAGTGACGCCATGGTCGTTACCGGCGCCGCTCAGCGACCATGGCTTCACTCTCGGCGCACGCAAGCCACGCAAGCCTCAGAACCCCGAGCTGTGCACCTCGTGGCCGGTCTTCTCGGCCATCAACCCCTTGTAGGCGTCCTCGACCGTGCAGCCGTGGTTGATCACGGCGTCGACCTCGCGGGCGATCGGCATGTTCAGCCCGTAGGTCTCGGCGAACTCCATGATCACGCTGGCCGCCTTGACCCCTTCGGCCACCTGGTTCATCGCCGCGATGATCTCGTCGATCTTCTTGCCGGAGCCCAACTGTTCGCCGACGTGGCGGTTGCGGCTGCGCTGGCTGGTGCAGGTGACGATCAGGTCGCCCATACCGGCCAGGCCCGCGAAGGTGTCGCGGTGCCCGCCGGTGGCCTCGCCCAGCTTGGACATCTCGCGGACCGCGCGGGCCATCACCATGGCCCTGGTGTTCTCCCCGATACCCAGTGAATAGCCCATGCCGACCGCGATGGCGTAGACGTTCTTGAGCGCCCCGGCCATCTCCACGCCGACCACGTCGTCGGTGGTATAGGTGCGGAATCGCTTGGTGCGGAACAGTTCTGCCAGTTTGGCCGCCAGGTGCTGATCGGGCATGGCCAGCACCGCGGCGGCCGCGTAACCCTCGGCCACCTCGCGGGCGATGTTGGGCCCGGCCAGGATGCCTGCCGGATGGCCGGGCAGTACCTCGTCGACGATCTCGCTCATCCGCTTGTTGGTGCCCTGCTCGAGGCCTTTGACCAGTGACACCACCGGCACCCACGGACGCAGTTCGCGCGCCAGGTGCTCCAGCACGCCGCGGAAGCCGTGCGAGGGCACCCCCATCACGATCACGTCGGCGCAGTTGGCCGCCTCGGAGAAGTCGTTGGTCGCGCGCAGGCTCTCCGGCAGCGCCACCTCGTCACCGAGGTAACGGGAGTTGCGGTGGTTGTCGTTGATGTCGGTGGCGGTCTCCGCCGACCGCACCCATTGCAGGGTCGGTCCGCGCCTGGCGCAGATCGAGGCCACGGTGGTGCCCCAGGAGCCGCCACCGAGGACGACGACGTTCGGTTCGCGTTGCGCGGGTGCCATGGCGATCAGGGTATTGCCGGGACGGTGGCCGTGACCACGAGTTGCTGAACTGACCCGGTGGCGTTCGGTCCCGCCACACCGCCCCTCAGCGTTTTCCGGCGTTTCCACGACACCGAAAAAGTTAATGTGCATACTGTGCCCATCAGCTTCTCGGCGACCGGTTCCGCGGTGTAGGTGGGCCCGGCCTCCTCGGCTGGGCGGATCGCGGATGCGGAACAAATTTACGCCGGCGTCGAGCTAAAACCCTTGAAATAACCGCTGTTATGGTGCCGAATTCCGCCCGAGCGACGCGCCGATCTGCTATGGGGATGAGCTCCACGGGCGGCAGTGCGGCTATCAGTCGAGGTGAGCTAAGTGAATGCGAATTCTCGAAATGGTTGACGCCGGCGCGCCCCGGCGATAGCGTGCCAAACACTGCTGGGGGAGCCGGCTGTGAGTCGTTGCTGGATCTCGATATTCGGGAGGAAACCTACTGTGCCAGCTCAGCCACCGAACGCGAGAGGATGACCTCCTCGCCCGAGCACCAGACCGACGCACCGGGAACCGGGCTCGACGCGATCGGGGACTGGACCACCGGCTACGCCAGGCGCCACCCGATCGCGTCGCTGACCACGGTTGGCGACCAGTTCGTCCTCGGCGTCCGCACCATGCAGTACCTGTTCATCGACCTGTTCACCGGTCGGTTCCAGTGGCAGGAGTTCATCCGGCAGGGTGCCTTCATGGCCGGCACGGCCGTGGTCCCCACGGTTCTGGTGGCACTGCCCATCGGTGTCACGTTGTCGGTCCAGTTCGCGCTGCTGGCCGGGCAGGTCGGCGCGACGTCGCTGGCGGGTGCGGCCAGCGGTCTCGCGGTGATTCGCCAGGCCGCCTCGTTGGTTGCCGCGGTGCTCATGGCGGCCGCGGTGGGCTCGGCCATCACCGCCGATCTGGGTTCACGCACGATGCGCGAGGAAACCTCGGCGATGGAAGTCATGGGGGTGTCGGTGATCCGGCGGCTGGTGGTCCCGCGGTTCGCGGCCGCGATCATGATCGGCGTCGCTCTCACCGGGGTCGTGTGCTTCGTCGGCTTCCTGGCCAGCTTCCTGTTCAACGTCTACTTCCAGAACGGTGCCCCGGGCAGCTTCGTGGCGACCTTCGCCTCGTTCGCGACGACCGGCGATATGGTCGTGGCCCTGCTGAAAGCGGTGGTCTACGGTGCCATCGTCGCGGTGGTGTCCTGCCAGAAGGGGCTGTCCACGGTGGGCGGGCCGACGGGCGTGGCGAACTCGGTCAACGCGGCCGTCGTCGAATCGATCCTGGTGCTGATGATCGTCAACGTGGCGATCAGCCAGCTCTACAACATGTTGTTCCCGCGGGTGGGGCTCTGACGTGACGGCCTCCACGTTCCGACCGGCACTGCTGGATCCGTGGATCCGGTTCGGCGCGGCGGTCGCCCGGCCGGTCAAGCGCCTCGGCCACATGTTGGTGTTCTTCGTGCGCGCCGCGGCGGGCATCCCGTTGGCGCTGCGTCACTACCGCGGCGAGTTCGTCCGGTTGCTGTCCGATATCGCCTGGGGCAACGGGTCTCTCGTGGTGGGAGGCGGCACCGCGGGCGTGGCGGTGGTGCTGGGCATCACCGTGGGTGCGCTGGTCGGCATCGAGGGATACAACTTCCTCGATCTGCTGGGTCTCGGCCCGGCCACCGGCATCATCTCGTCATTGGTCAACACCCGCGAGCTGGCCCCGATCGCCGCCGCGCTGGCGTTCGCGACGCAGGCGGGTTGCCGTTTCACCGCGCAACTCGGGTCGATGCGCATCGCCGAGGAGATCGACGCGCTCAACGCATTGGCGATCCGCCCGATCCCCTACCTGGTGACGACCCGCCTGATGGCATCGGTCATCGCGGTGTTGCCGCTCTACGTCGTGTGCCTCGGCGTCAGCTATCTGACCACCCAGCTCGTGGTGAAACTGATCGGCGGCGGCTCCACCGGCTCCTATCTGCACTACTTCAGCCTCATGCTGGCCGGGCAGGACATCATCTACTCGGTGCTCAAGACGGTCATCTTCGTCTGGATCGCCTCGACCATCCAGTGCTATTTCGGGTTCTACGCCGCGGGCGGGCCGGTGGGCGTGGGGGTGGCCGCAGGGCACGCCATGCGCGCCAGCATCACCGTGGTGGTCATCGTCAACATGCTGCTCACCATGGCGCTGTGGACGGTCGATTCCGGCGCAAGGTTCGGGGGATAGGTGGCGAACTCCCTCGACATCGACGGCCAGGGGCCGTCCGAACGCCAGCTGCTTGGCTGCGGAATCGCCGTTCTTGTTGTCCTGGTGGTGGTTTCGGGTGTGCTACTGGTCAAGTCGACGGGGCGACTGGATGCGCGGGTTCGCGTGGTGGCCGCCCTGGTCAACGTCGGGGACGGGCTGCCCCAGCGTTCGGACGTCAAGTACCACGGCGTGCTCGTCGGGATGGTCAACGGCGTCGTCCCCGCCGAACACGGCAACCCCAACTACGTCCACATCGATCTCAAACCGCAATACGCCGGTTCGATCCCCAGCACCGTGACGGCACGAGTGGTCCCCAGCAACGTGTTCGCGGTGTCGTCGGTTCAACTGGTCGACCGCGCCGGCGGGCCGGCGAACAGCCCGGGCCCAGCCATCGCCGCGGGAGCCCAGATCCCCGAAGACACCGAGCTCCCGACGGTGTTGTTCCAGACCACCATCAGCAAGTTGCGCGACGTGCTGGCCGCCACCGGCCGCGGCCGCGAGGACAAGACCATCGGGATCCTGGCCGCCGTCAACGCCGCCACCGAGAACCGCCGCACCGAACTGCTCACCAGCGGTGCGCAATTGAACCGGCTGCTCGATCAGCTCGACGCGATCGTGGCCACCGAACCCGGCCCGACGACGGCGTCGGCACTCATCGACGCGACGCAGGGCCTGCAGCAGACCGCACCCGAGCTCGTCGATGCACTGCACACGGCGGTGCAGCCGATGCGGACCCTGGTCGAACAGCGTGCACAGCTCACCGACCTGATCGACGGTGGCATCCACACCATGGGGACCACGACCACCGCGCTCAACAACCACACCGACCGACTGGTGAAGATCACCTCGGACCTGACGCCGGTGCTGGGGCAGTTGGCGGACACCTCGCAGCACTGGGTTCCGGCGTTCACCAAGCTCAATCAGCTCTCCGACAAGTTCTTCAACGAGGTCTGGATACCCGAGCAGGACGTCGGGAACATGCGGACGAATCTGTCGTTCACCCCCAGCTACAGCTACACCAGGGCCGACTGCCCGCAGTACGCCGGGCTCAAAGGGCCGAGCTGCTTCACCGCGCCGCTGGTGCCGACCCGTCCCGAACTTCCGGACGTGCTTCTGCCGCAGAACTACCAGCCACCCAAGGATCTGGCCCCGCCGGCCGGAACGGTCCTGGGCCCGAACGGCAACCTCGTCGCGGTGGGGCCGCCGTTGGTCAACCCGAATCCGAGCCTTGCCGACCCGAATCCGCCGCTGCCGCCGTGGATGCCACCTTCGCTGCCGGTCCCGGGTACCGCCAACCCCGCGCTCGTCCCGCAGCCACAACCGCCGGTGCCGCAGTCGCCGCCCGCCCCGGTGGCGCCGCGCCCCGGTGATCCGCCACCGGCCGCGGCGGCGCCCGCCTCTTTCGGGGGGAACGTGGGCCCGGTCGGCAGCACCCAGGAACGCTTCCAACTCAGCGTGGCCACCGGACAGCCGATCTCCACGGCCACCCAGCTGCTGCTCGGTCCCGTCGCGCGCGGTACGACCGTGTCCGCCGCGGCCGGCCCGGCGGCCCAACCACATTCGGCAGGGGGAACGCGATGAGATACCGCGGGGCGCTGATCGGCTTGTCGGTGTTCATGGTGGTCGCGCTGACGCTGACCTGGCTGGTCTACGTCACGTTGCGCCGCGACGTCGCAGGCAAGACCGTTCCGTACGCCGCGATGATCTCCGATGTGTTCGGCCTGCGGGAGGGCGACGACGTCCGGATGGCGGGTGTGCGGGTCGGACGGGTCGAGAAGATCGAACTGCAAGGCAATCTGGCCAAGGTGTCGTTCGTGGTGCAGCGCGATCAACAGGTGCTGGGTACCACCGTCGCCTCGGTGACCTACCAGAACATCGTGGGGCAGCGCTATCTCGGGCTTTCGCTGGGCAAGCTGGGCGAGCCTGGCCAGTTGCCCGCGGGCAGCGTCATCCCCGTCGAGCGCACCGATCCGTCCTTCGACGTCGGCACGCTGCTCAACGGATACGAGCCGCTGTTCAGCGTGCTCAACCCCCGCGACGCCGACAACCTCACCAAAGGCGCGATCCAATCCCTGCAGGGCGATCGGGCCTCGATCGTCGCGCTGGTCGACCAGACCTCGCGGCTCACCGACACGTTCGCCGGCCGCGATCAGGAACTGGGTCAGGTGATCACCGATCTCAACACCGTCGTCGGCAACCTCGCGCGCCACAACGACAGCCTGGACAAGGTGATCACCGAGACCCGCGACATGGTGTCGACGTTCGACGCCCGCAGGCCCGAGCTGGTGTCCTCGATGGGCTCGATCACCCGCGTCGTCCGTCAGCTGTCCACGATCTCCGACGAGGTCTACCCGTCGTTGAACCAGCTGGTGACCCGCCAGCCGGGATTCGCCGCGCACATGGTCGGCATCGAACCGCAACTGGCCTTCACCGGGGACAATCTTCCGTTGTTGCTCAAGGGATTCGCCCGCATCACCAACGAGGGCTCCTACGCCAACGCCTACGGGTGTGACCTGAACGCCACGGGGTTCTTCCCCGGCCTCAACGACGTCGTGCCGATCATCGTCGACGCCGCGACCCCGGGGAACAAGGCCCAGTACTCCCCGAAGTGCAGGAATATGGCCAATGGCTGATCGAGAACAGGCGCGGCGGCGCAGACGGCCGCTGGAGAACTACAACCGGACCTGGCTCGGGATCATCGCGATCGCGGTGGTTACGGTGCTGATCGGGGCGCTGTTCGTGATCAAGCTGGCCGATTTCGGTTACCGGCAGTACACCGCGCGGTTCCTGCAGGCGGCGGCGCTCAAGACGGGCAACCCGGTCACCGTGGCCGGGATGCCGGTCGGTGAGGTGACGGGCATGAAACTGGCAGGCGACCATGTCGAGGCCAAGCTCAAGGTGCGCAAGAACATCGGCCTCGGCCAGGACTCCAGGGCCACCATCAAGGTCACCACCATCCTGGGGTCGCGTTACCTGGCGCTGCAGCCCGCCGGCCCGGGTTCGTTGCCGGACAACACCTTCGACCTCAATCACACCGAGGTGCCCTACGATCTGCAGGAGGCGCTCGGCGACGTCACCACCACCTTCGAACAGGTCGACTCCGACAAGTTCGCGCAGACGCTCGGTGTGCTGGGAACACAGCTGCAGGGGCTGCCCGCCGTGGTGCCGCAGGCACTGCAGAACACGCACACACTCGCGACGATCGTCGCGGGCCGTCGCGACCAACTGGGATCGCTGCTGAAAACCACCGAGCTGATCAGCAACACGCTGCGCCACCAGCAGTCGACCATCGGCAACCTGGTCAACCAGGGCAACAGCCTGGTCGGCGAATTCGTGGCGCGCCAGGATTCCTTCCGGACCCTGATGGCCACCCTGACCAACCTGGTGCAGACCCTGAGCGGCATCGTCATCGACGACCGGCCGCAACTGGAGGCCCTGCTGACCGACCTGCGCCAGCTCTCGGACATGCTCGGCCAGCACGATGACCTGCTGCGCAGCATCCTGCAATCCGGCCCGGTGGCGCTGCGCGGCCTGGCCAACGCCTCCGGCAGCGGAAACGCGGTGGACCTGACCGTACCCAACGGCCTGCTGATCGACTCGTGGATGTGTGCGATCAGCGGGCGTGCCAAACAATTCGGGATGATCCAGTACTTCCAGGACTGCAAATGACCAGTGCCAGACGCAAGTTTCTCGCCATCGGGGCCGCCGTGGTGCTGCTCGCGGGCCTGGTGGCCGCGGTGGGCTGGTCGTATCTGCGGGACCAGGTCAACACCATCAAGGTGACCGCGCAGTTCGACAGTGCGGCTGGGCTTTACGAGGGCAACACGGTCGCGGTGCTCGGCATGCAGGTCGGCACGGTGACGAAGATCAACCCCAAAGGTAATTACGTCGAAGTCGAGTTCACGGTGGCCAAGGACGTCGCGGTGCCCGCCGATGTGCAGGCGGTCACCATCTCGAATTCGATCCTGACCGACCGGCAGATCGAACTGACGCCGCCGTACCGGGGTGGCCCGACACTGCGCAACCACGACACCATCGGGCTCAACCGCACCAAGACCCCGGTCGAATTCGCCAGGGTGCTCGACGTTCTCGACAAGATGTCGTCATCGCTGCGCGGCGACGGCCACGGCAACGGGCCGGTGGCCGACCTGGTCAACGCGAGTGCGGCGATCGCCGACGGGAACGGCCAGCAGATGAAAGATGCGCTCGGTGAACTGTCGGACGCCTTGCGGCTCAGCGCCGATCGCGGCGCGGCGACCCGCGACCAGCTGACCACGATCATGCGGAATCTGAGCTCGCTGTTCGAGGCGGCCGCCCGAAACGACGACACCCTGCGGGAGTTCGGTTCCACGGTCCGTCAGCTCAGCCAGATCCTGGCCGACGAGCAGTTCGGCAGCGGCACCACGGGCAGGAAGCTCAACGAGGTGATCACCCAGGTGGGGGAGGTGCTCGCGACGCACCGCGACGAGATCAAGCAGATCGTGCGCAACGGCAACACCGCCATGACGACCACCGTCGACCATCGGCGCGATCTGGCCGAGTTCCTCGACCTCGCCCCGATGACGCTGGACAACCTCTACAACGCCGTCGACAAGGAGAACGGCGCCGTGCGGGCCCGTATCCCGGTGGACCGGGTGTTGTTCGACACCCAAGCCGTCAAGGAGATCTGCAATATGATGGGTCTGCGTCAATTGGGATGCAGCACAGGGACGTTGCAGGATTTCGGGCCGGACTTCGGGCTCACCTACATGCTGGACGGGCTCGCGGCGATGGGGCAGAAATGACGGCCCGGTTCCCGAGGTTCGTGCTTCCCGTCGGTCTGACGGCATGCCTGACCCTGTCGGCGTGCGGTACGGAGGGCCTGGCCAGCCTGCCGTTGCCGGCGCCCGGTGTCGGCTCGGGTGGGTACACGTTGACCGCGGTGTTCTCCAATGCGCTCAACCTGCCCGCCAACGCCAAGGTCAAACTTGCCGGTGCCGACGTGGGCGAGGTCGACTCGATGATCGCGCGCAACTACACCGCGGTCACCACGTTACGGATCCTTGACGGGGTTCGGCTCCCGCTGGG